>NZ_QUFR01000009.1:0-125632 GCF_003478575.1 Dorea sp. AF24-7LB | reverse complement strand
AAGGTGATAGGTAAAGGATGAAGAATATTTCTTGTATGCAGTTTTGAAGGTATATAAAAGTAAGGAGATCAACGATTGTTGGTCTTTTTTTGTTATGGCGAGGAGGAAATTGTCTGCTCGATTACAAATCTCTTATTCAAATCTCAAACTATGATAGGGATAAGTTATAGAAAGAAATTATAGAAATCAACAACTTATCCGTATTTGTGAGCATGCTTGATCATATTAAAATATAAGAAAGATTTAGGCAGAATGAAAGGAGATTACGAGAGTATTGAGGAAGATATGAAAAAGATATTAGCTGAGTCACAGATTTACGAAATCCTATCTGTAGTGGAAGAAATACCGGAAGGAAAGGTAGCATCCTATGGACAGATCGCCGCTCTGATCGGACGGGAAAAGAATGCAAGACTGGTTGGAAAAGTGCTAAGCGAGGCGGGGGATTACGGAGATTATCCGTGTCACAGAGTGGTAAACCATGCATGAAGGACAGCTCCGGGCTGGCATATGCAGAGAGCTTCTGAAAGAAGAAGGTGTTATTTTCAAGGAAAATGGATACGTAGACATGCGGAAATGTAAGTGGAATCTGGAAGAGTAAAAAGCTTCAGTGTAAGCGCATCCGAATTCTGTAAAACTTGCAGTTTTTGGGAAAATAGGTTATAATACATAAATTGGTTCGATAACAAGAGATTTTAAAAGGATGAATTTTATGAAAAGAAGTAGAAAACAACATATGCGATGTGGAGTTGCATTAGCATGTGCATTAATGACTGCCGTACCGAGTATACCGGTACAGGCTTCAGAAGTTAACAATCTTGAAAATAAGACAAGTAATCTTAAAAATCAGTTGGATGGACTGAACCAGGATTTGGTAGCGATCAGTGATAAGATATCAGCTACACAGAAGAAGATCTATCAGTCGGATAATGAAGTGTACAGACTGGAAGCATCATTGAAGATTTCTTATAACAATGAAGAGAAGCAGTATGAGAACATGAAGACTCGTATTAAGTATATGTATGAGAATGGTTCTTCTACTATGCTTACGTTACTTCTGAAAGCTGACAGTATGGCTGATTTCCTTAATAAAGCCGATTTCATAGAGAATGTCACAGAGTATGACCGTAATATGCTCGAGAACATGGTTAAGGTGCGTAAGGGAATCGAAGAGCAGGAAAAAGATTTGAAGAAACAGCAACAGGAACTGTCAGATCTCAAGAGTCAGATGGACAGCGAAGAACAGCAGTTAAAAAACAAAGCAGATGCGACATCGACGGATCTGAATGATTTTAATAAGAAGCTTAAGGCCGCACGTGCGGAGCAGGCAAGACAGGAAGAACTTAAGAAGAAGCAGACACAGCAGACAAAGACTGCGAAGAAGTCTACTTCAAAGAAATCCAGCACGAAAAAACACAATAAAAAACCTTCGTCTAATAACAGCGGTAATACCGGAGGAAATACGACAGGCGGTTCCGGAGTTCGTCATGGCAATTATATTATCCCATCCGGCGGTCTGACGCCGCAGAAGGGGCGTATAACGTACAATGGACACACAGAGACATATTATTCCCAGCGTGTTCTTCCAGGCGGTGGATTAGGCATTCCTGGACGTCATATTGCAAGTGACGGAACGATTCGTGACTCAGGCAATTATATTGTTTTAGCAAGTGATGATTATCCGAAAGGAACGGTTGTACAAACGTCTCTGGGACCTGGTAAAGTATACGATACTGGAAGTGGAAGAGGAAACATCGATCTTTATACAGACTGGTAAATGAAATAACGACGGAGAAAAGGACTGTTGCACACTAAAGTGCGATGGTTCTTTTTTACATATATTGAACAGGAGGCTAATCATTAGTTGATCAGCCTCCTGTTTAATAACGAAACAATATCAAAAATTAGATATTCAGTATATTAGAGAGAAGTTTATCGATGCTGACGAGTTTTACACTAAGAGTAAAGATCTCGCATGCAGTTTTTAATTCTTCTACTGTCGGATAAGACGGAGCAATACGGATATTGCTGTCTTTCGGATCTTTTCCATAAGGGAAAGTTGCACCGGCATTTGTCATGACCAGACCTGCTTCTTTTGCCTTGGCAACGATAGCTTTGGCACATCCTTCCATAGAATCAAAGGAAATGAAGTAACCGCCACGTGGAGCCATCCAGCTTCCAATTCCAAGACCGGATAATTCGCGGTCAAGAGAAGACAAAACCATGTCAAATTTTGGCCTAAGGATATCTGCATGGCGTTTCATATGCTGAACCATACCATGGATATCTTTAAAATATCTTGCATGTCTTAATTGGTTAAGCTTGTCATGACCGATTGTCTGGATACGCATCTGCTTACGGATGTCTTCGAGGTTTGCATCCGATGCGGCAATAGCACCGATACCGGAACCTGGAAAGCTGATCTTGGAAGTAGAAGAGAACTTGTAAACCATATCCGGGTTGCCCTCTTTCTTACACTCCATCAGAATCTCAATCAGGTAATCCTGCTTATCTTCATATAAATGATGGATTCCGTATGCATTATCCCAGAAAATACGGAAATCTTCAGCAGCCGGTTTTAATGCTGCAAAACGGTGTACTGTTACATCTGAATATGTGATACCCTGCGGGTTGGAGTATTTGGGTACACACCAGATACCCTTTACGGCAGGATCATTATTTACATATTTTTCAACAAGATCCATATCAGGACCGGTTGGAGTCATTGGGATATTGATCATTTCGATTCCAAAATATTCCGTGATAGCAAAATGTCTGTCGTATCCAGGAACCGGACAGAGGAATTTTACTTTATCAAGTTTGCACCATGGTGTACTGCCCATTACGCCATGTGTCATGGAACGTGCAATGGTATCATACATAATATTCAGGCTGGAATTACCAAAGATAACAATATTGTCTTTTGGTACTTCCATCATATCAGCAAGAAGCTGTTTGGCTTCTTTAATTCCATCCAAAACACCGTAGTTACGGCAATCAACACCTTCTTCACAGACAAGATCAGATTCACTTGTCAGAACATCCATCATTTCCATGGAAAGATTTAACTGTTCGGTGGAAGGTTTTCCTCTGGACATGTCAAGATTTAATCCTTTTGCTTTGATTGCTTCAAATTGTGCGTCGAGATCGGATTTTATTTCTAATAACTCTTCTTTTGATAATTCTTCATATGGTATCATTGTCATGCCCTCCGTTATAATTTTTGTAGACTTTTATTATTTTACCATATTTTGACGTTTCGTCAATGCGTTCTTGCAAAAAATAAAAAGAAATGTTGAATTTTCGTAGAAATAAAAAAGAAAATTGAAACATTTTCTGCTCTATTATTCAAAAAATAAAGCGAAAACGATATGATAAAGGTGTTGCGGAATATGTAGAAATAAATGAAAAGACTGTCAGGGAAAAAATAAAACAGGAAAGTGATATGCTCCCTTCTAGGTAGACAAGTGAAATAATAAAAACTTGTCACTTAGGAGGGAGCATATTTTATGTCTAAAAGAAAAGTATCTGTTGAGGATAAGATATATGCTGTAAATCTATATCTGGATGGAAAAGAAAGCCAACGGCGAATTGCCGATATGTTTGATGTAAGTCTCGCATCTGTCCAACAATGGATTCGAAACTATGAATCTATGAATCTATGAGGGCAAATGCATTCACATTGAAAGGGAATAAAAAATATTCCAAAGAATTGAAACAACAAGCAGTCTTAGATTATTTAGCAGGCTACACCTCTATATAACGAAACGCTTAAAGGCTGTTTTACAGTGGGGGAAAGAAAAATATAAAAAAATTGATGATTAATGGTGAGCTTGTGATAGAATGGAAAAAAGAGAAGGGTTCATTATTCAATGTGAAGGTTTGGATGAAGCTACTCGTGAAAAAGAGTACACCATGCTATGGAAACAAATATAGAAATCGGGAATTGGAGGCTATTGAAAATGACTGAAAGAGAAAAAATGCTAAGTGGGGAGTTATACGATCCAACAGATAAAGAATTGAAGCAATTACGCCTGAATGCACGTAAATTAGCAAGAAAATACAATTCGACAGATGAAGATCAGCCAGAAGAGCAAGCACAGATATTGCAAGAATTATTGCCAACAACAGAGGAGCTTCCGTATTTGCAGGCACCTGTTTATTTTGATTACGGATGCAATACTTTCTTTGGAAAACTCAGTTCTGCTAATTTTAATTTTACATGTTTAGATGTATGTGAAATACATATAGGCGATAATGTGATGATTGGCTCAAATGTTACATTGGCAACTCCTATGCATCCATTATTACCTGAAGAACGCAATATCAGAAAGAGAGAAGATGGTAGTTTTTATAATCTAGAATATGCGAAACCAATAACTATAAAAGATAATTGTTGGCTGGCATCTAATATAGTTGTTTGCGGTGGTGTCACCATAGGAGAAGGGTGCGTAATTGGTGCAGGAAGCGTTGTAACAAGAGATATTCCTCCTTATAGTCTGGCAGCTGGAAATCCATGCCGGGTTATTCGCAAGATAACTGAGAAAGATTATATGCCAGATGGAATTAAAAAGAATTGAACAATTCCAGTTGCGTGTCCAGCTAAGGATGTGTAGTCAATTTCACATCAAAATAAGGATATTTATCTCCATCATTCACACACAAACAGTTATGCAACTGTTGATGATAAAGTCGATAAAGTGATGAAAAATAGTCTAAAGGAAAACACATGTATCTTATTTCTATTTATTTTGACGAGAAAACAAATAAAATATTGCAGCGGTATATAGACAGAATTGCAGAAAAATCAGGCAATTATTTTATGATTGAGAATAAAGTACCGCCACATATGACAATTGCTTCGATTGAGGCGAGAAACGTGAATGTTTTGAAGCCGGCATTTGAAGATTTGAATGGAAAATTGTGTGCAGGGAACATGAAGGTTGTTTCGATTGGACAGCTGTTTCCGTATGTACTGTATGCAATGCCTGTGATGAATCAGAAGCTGTTTGATCTGTCTGGGGAAATATATAAAGCATTTTGTGATATTCCCGAGACAACGTTGAGTGAATATTATAAGCCTTTTTCATGGTTGCCACATATAACTCTTGGAAAAACATTGGATAAAGTGCAGATGCAGAAGGCATTTCAGACGATGCAGGAAAAATTCATACCATTTACAGCACGATTTGGAGAGATTGGTTTGGCAAAAGTAAATCCACATGAAGATGTAGCTAAGTTTACATTATTATAAAAACTATTTCACAATTGAAAAATCTTGACTTCACAGCTGTAAAGGATAATAAAAGTTCAAGAGGGTCCGGAATAATTCCAGGCCCTCTTGAATATTAATGAAACGAATTAAAAGCTCTGTTCTTTCATGAGTGAAAGTCTGTATACACGTCTGCCGGTTTCTTCATAATGTTGATCTAAAAGAGCACAGGCTGCCTGGAGGTCGCTGCTTCGGATGGCTTCCAACAAGCTTTGGTGTGTCCATACTGCAGCACCTCCGTTATGAGAGGTGCGTGAATCCGGAGTGTTTGGTTCTAAGCATTTAGCATTCTGAAGCGTTTCAGCATCTCCGTTTAACTGTCCAAAGTGATTAGCATTTTGAACCGAGAGAAACATGGCACCATTCAGGGGGCTTAGAAGCTCCCACATTTTGGTCAATCGATCAAGCTGAGCAGAGCGAATGATCTGTTGGTGAAATATCTCATCTGCGTGAACGGCCTTCATGGTATTACCTTCGAGAACAGCCTTTCGAAATTCGTCAATGCTGGCTTCCATTATCAGGAGACTATAATCACTAAGTCGACAGTTGCTTTTTTGAATTGCCAGTTTTTCGAGGCTGCCGCGTAAAAAGAAAACTTCATACGCATCTTGTGGAGAAAGCAGTGCGACTGTACATCCTTTGTTAGGACAGTAATCGACTAAACCTTCAACGGCAAGCTGTCGCAGTGCTTCGCGTACAGGACCTCGGCTGAGCCCGAATTTCTGGGCAATTTCAGCCTCTACCAGTTTTTCCTGAGGCTGAAGGGTTCCGTTAATAATCTGCTCCCGCAGAGATTTAAGAACAATTTCTGATGTAGTTGTGTTTGATGCTTTTCGTTGTTCCTGCATATTTACCTCATCTAATTTTCAGAATAATCCATTAAAACTTGCGCAACATACTGCATATCAGAAGGTGTGAAGCGTTGATCGCAAGGAACGGATACAATGTGGTCATAAATGTATTGTTCTGATGAATCTGGCAGTGGATGAACCAGCGGTCCCACTGGCCAGTAGACAGTCGAGCGAATCTGGTGATCTGTCAGGTATTGCTGAAATCTCTCACGATTTTCGGCATATAGGCAGAAATGGCTTGGAACAGTAGCCTCTGGAAGTTCAGGAAAGACTACTTGCACACCATGAAGAGGTGCGGTAAGAGCGTCTAAAAGTGCAGCGTAGTTTTCACGTCTTGTCTTGCAAATGGAATCAAAGTCAGCATGGCGAAGGAGATATTCTGAATTATCATCTCCGGCAAAACTGTCAAATATCTGACGAAGTCGCAGCTCGCCTTCCCAGAAAACATCGCCGTCTCCTGTCTCGTAGTATTCTTTTCGCTGTTTAAGATGTGTTGCTTCTACTGGCAGAAGAGGAGTCTCAAAGGTTCCGTTTCGTTTAACGGCGAATCCACCGCAATCAACCCCCATCCATTTTCGGAAGCTTCCGGCAAAATAATCACAGAGAGGATCGATACCGTCAGCTGAGAGCATGGAATGAGTTACATCTTCAAAAATTACAACTCCTTTTTCTTTGCAGGCTTTAACGAAGTCGTGATCATAGTTGCAGAAGCCATAGTAGCCGCAAAGAGATAAAACACTGATTTCATCGATAACAGAAGTATCGAAAATGCTGTGCAAATCTTTGTCCAGCTCATAAAATTTCAGCTGATATCCAGCTTTTTCAAAAGGAGCAAGGACTGTCTCACAGGTATACAAAGGCACATATGCTACTTTACGCGTATCGTGACGTGCAATCTCCTGTAAACAATAATAGATACCGCATCGTCCAGACATGGTAAATGCCAGATCATCATTAGGTGAGCAGATACGTGAAAAGTATCCGTTTTCGATAGGTTTGCTTGGTTCATAGTTGAATAAACCGCCAATTTTTCGCATGTTTTGTTTCCTCCTTACTAATAGAAAAGTTATACGGGTGTCTTTTGTCCGTTATCTAAAACTAATTACAATTATAGTGGATTGTTAACAAAAGCGAAAGTATTATTTTTTTGCAAGAAAATACATGAAAAGTCACGCAATAACATTATTAACAATTATTGTTTCGGAAAATTAGTACAAAAGCATAAAAAAGCATGTTATGCTTTTGCGAAAAGTTTTGAAAATACTGTTTAGAGAAAAAAATATGGTGAAAATCAACAAAAATACTGACATTTTTTCGTTGTTAACATCAATTCAAAATTGTTGACAATCCTATTTGCCTAAACTATACTTATTTTATCAAGAGCGGCTCGAAAATTATAGGCGTATCTGTTTGGAAATTACGAAATGGGGATAATAACGGACACTACAGCCTGGATAAAGTTAAAGTAGCACAGTAACGAATGGATGTCGGACTGTCCGGTTTCCGGATAGTCCGATTTTCAGAAGAGAATAATTATTATATGTGAAAGGAAAGAAAACTATGAGACTTACAGATTTGACTTGGCCGAAAGCCCAAGAATATTTTGAAAAAAATGATATGGTACTTATTTCTATCGGTAGTATTGAGTGTCACGGTCGTCACATGCCACTTGGAACCGATACACTGATTCCGGATCATTTGTTAGAGAAAATTGAGAAGAAGAGTGATGTTTTGATTGCTCCGACTATTCCATACGGTTCCTGTCAGAGTTTAGCTCCGTATCCGGGCACAATTGATATTGACGGCGAGGTACTCTATCAGTTTTGCCGTCAGATTTTCTTGAGTCTGTATCGTCACGGCGCAAGAAAATTCGTTTTCCTGAACGGCCACGGCGGAAACGTTAAGATGATTGATCGCCTTGGCATGGAATTCGAAGATAAAGGCTGTCTGGTTGCTATGCTTAACTGGTGGCTGATGGCATGGGATATGAACCCAGCATGGAAAGGCGGCCATGGCGGCGGTGAGGAAACAGCTGCAATTCTTGGAATTGATCCATCTTTAGTTGATAAGAGTGAAATCGGTGGGGAACTTAAGTTTAAGCACCTGACTGATAATCTGAAGACAACCGGTTTCCGTTCTGTTGAGTTCAAGGGAGTTAGCGTTGATATTGTACGTCATACTCCGAACGTAACAGACAGTGGCTGGATCGGACCGGATCATCCGAGCACGGCTACAGAAGAGTGGGGCAAGGAGATGCTTGAGACTACAGCAAACTATATTGTTGATTTCATGGAAGAATTCAAGAAAGTAGAACTTTCATAAAGGGGTATTAAAATGGATAAAAAAACGACGCTGGAAATGATTGCAGCAATTTCAAATGCAAACGGTACATCCGGTTTCGAAGATGAAGTGGTTGCAGCGATTCGTCCTTACGCAGAAGGACTTGGAGAAATTAAAGAAGATCGCATGCGCAATCTGTATATCCGCCGCAAAGAAAATAATGGCAAACGTCCGGTTGTTCAGCTTGACGCACATAGTGATGAGGTTGGTTTTATGGTGCAGGCTATCTGCCCGAATGGAACACTTCGCATTATTCAGGTCGGAGGATGGGTTAACCACAATATTCCGGCTCATAAAGTCCTGGTTCGCAACCGATTCGGAGAATATATTCCGGGTCTTACTGCCAGCAAGCCTCCGCATTTCATGACAGAGCAGGAGCGTAAAGCGCCTCTTGAGATGAAAGATATTACGGTGGATGTTGGCGCTGTTTCTAAAGAAGAGGCGGTTGAAAAGTTCGGCATTCGTATCGGTGAACCGGTAGTGCCGGATGTGACATTTACATATTCAGAAACCACAGATCTGATGGTGGGCAAGAGCTTTGACTGTCGTCTGGGATGTGCGGCAATTCTTAAGACCATGCATACCCTGGCCGGTGAGGATCTGAATGTGGATATTGTTGGTGCTTGCGCAGCACAGGAAGAAGTTGGTGTACGTGGTGCCACTGTGACAGCACAGGTGATTAAGCCGGATATTGCAATTGTTTTTGAAGGATGCCCGGCAGATGATACTTGTGTTGAAGAGTATATGGTTCAGACAGCTATCAAGCGCGGACCGATGCTTCGTCACATTGATTCCCGTATGATCACGAATCCGCGTTATCAAAGATATGCGTTGGATTTGGCAGAAAAGCTTGGTATTCCGGTTCAGGATTCAGTTCGTAGTGCTGGTTCAACCAATGGTGCAGCTATACATTTGACCGAAAAAGCAGTTCCGGTTATCGTTATCGGAGTTCCGGTTCGCTATGCACATACGCATTATGGAATTTCAGCTTATGCCGACTTTGATAATGCTGTTAAGCTGGCATGCGAAATTCTTAAAAGATTTGACGAAGAACAGATTATGAGTTTTTAAAAATCTATAATGTGTACTACATATAATATGTAAAAGAAATTCTGGATTTTATGCAGGAGCTGAGATAAACAGAAACTGCATAAAATCCTTTTTTATTTAGTGAAAGAAATGATGTCACAATCTGAAGTCTATGTGTTTGAAGTGGATAAAATGATACAAGGATAAGTTGCTGTCGATATTATCAGAAATCATAAGACAACAAGAAAAGTAATATCAAAAATAGTGGAAAAATCGTTCATAAAACGATATAATATATGGACGAAACTGGAGGTGAGAAAGATAACTATGGAAGAAGAGATTCGCAATACAAAACAAAAAAGAATTTCTATTGCGTTGACAATTGTTTCGATATTTGTTGAAATAATTGCCTGTTTAATATGGCTGGCACCGGTTGCAGGGTTTTTCATATACCCATTTGTAAGTGGATTCGCGGTAGCATTAAACATTATCAGTCTTATTATATCAAGAAAAAATAAAGTAATAGTGATAATCAATGGATTGATCAGTATTGTATTAGTTGGATTGATTGCTTATGACTTGATTTGTTGCTTGAGATTTTTCATAGGATTTTGACAGAGTGCTAAATTATTAGAAACAATGCAACATATGCAGGACTAAAAGGGGATGGCATGACTTTGGACAAAGCATAAGAGCGAGAAACAGAAATGTGGAATCAGATTTTCAAAGAATGTACCGGATTTTGGCCGTGGTACCGGAGATATTTCATTTCAATATTTGCAGTATCAGCCTACACATAAAATATTGGGGATTGATGCCTCAAAAGTCGGTATTCAATTTGCAACGGAAACGGCAAGATTGAGTGATTATAAAACAGCAGCTTTTGAGTATCCCTGGCAGGAGGGAATGAATCGCCTGTTCGTTTACCAAAGCCTGTAAAAGTGTGTATTTGAGAGGAAGAAAATGATGAGAAAAGTAATTGGTGTTATGCCACTGTATGATAGAGAAAAGAAATGTTATTGGATACAGCCGGATTATCTGGAAATGTTGGAAGCAGAAAATGCGATACCTATGTTACTTCCTTTAACAAGTAACCATAATGAGTTAGATTATTTCCTTGAAATATGCGGTGGATTCTTATTAACCGGAGGACCGGATGTGGCGCCTTCTATTTATAAAGAGGAGCAAAAACCATGGTGTGGAACTTTGTGTGAGGCACGAGATGAAATGGAACAGTATATTTTAAAGAAAGCAGTCGAAAAAGACCGTTCTGTTTTAGGTGTCTGCCGTGGTATACAGCTAATGAATGTCTGTTACGGGGGAACTTTGTATCAAGACCTGAAGTCGGAATATGATAGTGATCTCGACCATCGTATACAACCGTCATACAATGAAATGATACATTTTAATACAATACAAAAAGATACCCCGCTTTATGATCTTTTAGGTAAAGAGCAAATGAAAGTGAACAGCTACCATCATCAGGCAGTTAAAAAATTATCGCCTCAATTTAAGCAAATGGCAATTTCAGAAGACGGCTTGATCGAGAGCATTTATATGCCGGATCGTAAATATGTAGTTGGTGTTCAGTGGCATCCTGAATTTTTATATCAGAAAGATGAAAACAACCGAAAGATTATATGCTCTTTTGTTGATTCAATATAGATGAGAAGTAGAATTTTATAGAAAAATCTTGACTTTACAGTTGTAAAGAAGTAGAAGAACAACGTGTTTGACGGCTTACCAGGAGGCAGGCCGTCATTTTATTGATAATGAAGAGTATGGTCTTTCCCATGTAGTGTGCCCGGGAAGCTGCAGCAGATATGAGTTTGCAAGAACGATCCTGAGTCTTACAGGAAAGACAGGAGAACTGGAATGGAATTGTATCCGGTTGTAAAGGAAGACGCTGCACGCCCGACTTATTCCGTTTTGGATAATATGATGCTCCGTCTCACAGGTATCGAGGAACCGCAAGATTAGAAAACAGCTTTGAAAGAATATCTGGATGAGACAGGAGGAATGGAATAATGACGAAAAATACTGCAGAAAAAACAAAGAAGAAACTTGGTATATCAAAAATCAGTTGACAAACAGAAAAGACACAGATAGAATGAAACTAACTGGAAGCGAGGAAGCTATGGCAGAGATGCTGTAGCTTTTTTATTTAAATAAGAAAGGTTGAGAGAATATGGAACTGAAAGCATTTGAGTATGAATTACCGGTACATTTGATTTTCGGAGCAGGAAAAGCAGAGTGCATTGGAAAAGAAGTAAAAAAATACGGAAAAAAAGTGTTGATCGTAACCGGACGTGGGAGTACAAAGCGTTCCGGATTACTGGATCGCGTAGAAAAAATGTTGGAGGCAGAAGGCCTGGAGCATTTGCTATTTGATGAGGTGGAACCAAACCCACTTGCATCTACGGCAGAAAAAGGAGCACAGATTGCACGTGAAAATGGCTGTGAAGTAGTACTTGGCCTGGGCGGTGGAAGTATTATGGACTGTTCGAAATCCATCGCATTTGCAGCAGTAAATGAAGGAAAAATATTTGATTATATTTATGGAAAAAAGACTGGTAAAGGAGCACTGCCGTTGATTCTTGTACCGACGACCTGCGGAACCGGAAGTGAAGGAAACTGTTTTGCAGTGCTGACAGATGATGAGACGAAGGACAAAAAGTCTTTGCGGGATTATTCTGTGATTGCCAAAGCATCTATTATTGATCCGGAACTGATGATGACAATGCCGAAGAAAGTTCTGGCATCGGTTGGCTTTGATGCGCTCTGCCATTGTATGGAAGCATATTTAAGCAAAGCATGTGCGTCGGTAACGGAATTATTTGCAAAAGAAGGAATCCGATTGATCGGTGAAAATCTGGTCAAAGCGTATGAAAATTATGAAGATAAAGATGCGTGGGGCGCGATTTCACTGGCAAGTACTTATGGCGGAATGGTGATCAATCAGGCAGGAGTTGCGGCACCTCATGGTCTGGAACATCCGGCAAGCGGGCTTAGAAATATTACACATGGAAGAGGACTTGCGGCGTTGACACCGGTTATTTATAAGAAGAGTATTCCGGCAGCACCGGAAAAATTTGCTGAAATTGCAAGACTTCTCGGCGGGAAAGATGAAAATGAACTGATTGATATTTTAGAGCAGTTATTGGAAACGCTGGAACTTAAAACATCTCTGGGCAACGAAGGTGTAAAAATGGAAGATGTAGACTGGATGACAGAGAATGCATTCAAGGTATCTCTTGCAAGCATTAATAATCACCCGAGAGTATTTACAAAAGAAGAAGTGCGGGAGATTTATATAGAAGCGATGTAATGCTGCCAGAGACAGTTTGTGGAAGCATGAAGTGAGTAAGAACCTGAGAGTATTATATTAAGTAAAGAATTATAATAAGGCGGTGGTATAGAATTGGACATCTATAGCACCGCCTTGTTTCATCGCTATGATTAAATTTAATGACGATTCATCGTCTGAAAAACTAAAACAGCAGATGAGGGACATAGAGTAATTTATATCTAAACTTTGTTTTTTGCATCCTTGCAGACAAGGATGTGATCCAGAATATGAAAAGCAACCTCTTCCTTGCTCATGATCGGAAGCTCTATAGTGGTATCTTTCGTCAGGATTGTCACGATATTCGTATCTGTTTCAAAACCGGCGCCGGCTTCTTTTAAGTTGTTAGCAATTACCATATCTAAATGTTTCTTATCCAGTTTCTTTCTGGAATTTTCAATCATGTTCTGCGTTTCCATAGAAAAGCCACATAAAAACTGCCCCGGTTTTTTGTGATCGCCGAGGTATTTTAAAATGTCATCGGTGCGTTCCAGTTCAATAGAAAGCTGTCCGTCTGCTTTTTTTGTCTTTTCAGAAGCAACAATAGCAGGACGGTAATCAGCGACAGCGGCAGCTTTGATGATGAGATCCATGTCGGCACTTCTCTCGGTGACTGCTTCGTACATATCACATGCAGTTACGACAGGAATCGTTTCAACAAAAAGCGGAGGAGTCAGGGATGTTTTTCCGGTTACGAGAGTGACATCCGCACCACGTAGCATACAGGCTCTGGCAAGATTATAGCCCATTTTCCCGGAAGAATGATTGGTAATATAACGGACTGGATCAATTGCCTCCTGGGTAGGTCCGGCTGTGATCAGTACTTTCATGCCTGTCATATCTTTTTCGCATGCACATGTTCTGTAAATATATTGAAGCAAAGTATCCGGTTCCGGCATTTTTCCGGCTCCGGTGTCACCACAGGCGAGACGTCCGCTTGCCGGTGTGATGACTTCCATTCCATAAGACTGCAGGCGTTTCAGATTATCCTGTGTGATTGGATTCTCATACATGGCGGTATTCATTGCCGGAGCAATCAGTTTTGGCGCTTTGCTTGCGAGAATCGTTGTTGTCAGCATATCATCAGCAAGACCGTGTGCCAGTTTTGCAATGACGTTTGCAGTTGCAGGGGCAACCATGATGACATCTGCCATCTGTGCAAGAGATACGTGTTCTACTTTAAATTCAAAATTGCGGTCGAAAGTATCAATGATACATTTGTGCCCGGTCAGAGTTTCAAATGTGACAGGTGTAATAAAATTTGTTGCATTTTCAGTCATGATCACATGGACATCTGCGCCGTTTTTTACAAGACTGCTTGCAAGAGTTGCAGTTTTGTATGCGGCAATGCCACCTGTTACGCCAAGTAAGACATGTTTATCTTTTAAGTTCATAAAAAACCTCTTTCTATTCTGATATTTTCTGATATTCTAATGTTCACTATATCGTTTTTTTCAGAATCTTGCAAGTGGATGACTTTCCTGTGGTATGAAATGCTTCATAATATGAAAGACAAACTTATACTAAACGCTAAATAATTTATAACATTTAGCGAAAACGATTGTTAAAATAATTGCAAAGATGACGATTTTCTTCTTTCATTCTGGCGGTGGTGTGACAATCAATGGTGGAGAAGTGCTTTTACGGGCAGATTTTGCACAGAAGATTCTGAAGTCCTGCATAGAACAGAGAATTAAAGAGAATCTGATTCGTTTAAATAAAGAATTTAAAGAAGATATCCATATAAGAATTTCGACGATTCTGACAGTAAATTTATCTGAAAAAAATATGAAAGAAATTCCTTCCGAAAATCTATCATAAAGCAAAGATTGTAGAATTATAAAGTACGTGAAATTATACAAGAAAATCCTTGTGCTATCGTGTCTGGGATGATACAATAACGAGCGTAATTGTATTGTATCCTGCAAGGCAGGAATGATAACAAGGAGGAATTGAATAATGAAAACAAAGAAACACGACACAAAGTGGATGGTAAGTGTTGCACTTATGGCAGCAATTGTAATCGTACTGGCGAACACACCGCTTGGGATGATCCAGCTTCCGATTATTAAGGCGACAACGGTACACATCCCGGTAATTCTCGGAGCAATTTTACTTGGACCGGCAGCAGGAGCAATTCTTGGCGGCGTATTTGGTATTTGCTCTCTGATCAGCAACACGATGGCTCCAACATTGTTATCCTTTGCATTCTCACCATTTATGAGCACAACAGGACTTACTGGTGTAGTAAAGGCAATCTGGATATCTGTAGGATGCAGAATTTTGATCGGAGTAGCTGCAGGATGGCTCTGGATTTTGTTTGAGAAGATTAAGATGAATGCAGTTATTGCACTTCCAATTGTTGGATTTGCAGGATCAATGGTGAATACAATCTGTGTGATGGGAAGTATTTATCTCTTGTTTGCAAAGCAGTATGCAGAAGCAAAAGATGTTGCGGTCAGTGCAGTATGGGGCCTTGTCATGGGAACCGTAACAGCATCCGGAATCCCGGAAGCGATTGCAGCAGCAGTGCTTGTACTCGCAATTGGAAAAGTCCTGCTCAGTGTATTCAAGAAGATGGATATCGGAATAGGACGTGCAGAAGTGGCAAAATAAATATAATACAGAATATAATTATAAGGCGGCAGATTTTTCTGTCGCCTTATTTATGCGATAGGAAATCATGCCTTCTAAATAAAGGGATATAAAAATTAAATGAAAAAATTTAGAAAAAGTATTGACATATAGTGCTAATCTGTGGTATAAATGTCTAGTGTCAATCACACAGACAAGCACATAGGGGATTGGTCAAGTGGTATGATAGGGGTCTCCAAAACCTTTGGCGGGAGTTCGATTCTCTCATCCCCTGCTCCTTAAGAATCTGAAAGTTAAGACTTTCAGATTCTTTTTGTTTTATAGAAGTTAACCCGGATCCTTCCGAAGCATTATGCGAAGATATGGTTTTGATACTGATGGGAACGAACAAAGTACCAGAAGAAATCTAAGAAAAATGAAAATGATTTCCAAATTATATTGACAAGATTAAATGCTGTGATAAAATGAAAACGATTTCCAAATTGAAGGGGAGAGATCGAAATGGCAAAAGCCAGATACAAGACAAAACAGATGACAGAGTTAGTTAATTATTTGAAATCTATACAAGGACAGCATGTTACTGTACAGGAAATTTTGTGTTAATAGCTGTAGTTTCTCTGTTTCCGGCATACTGTTGGATTTTGCTTACGTTCTCCTTGGTAAGCCAGAAGGTCAGGATGAATGATTGAATAAAACGTTTCTGGAAAATAGGATGGTATAAAAAGATACCGTCTTGTTTTTGTATGCTTTTTTAGAAAATATGCAAAATAACGGAGGGCTTTATTCATAAAAAAGCAAGAACATGGAACTGACCATGCTCCTTGATAATGGTGTGGATTTACACAGCTATCAACCGACAACAGCAGATCTTGCAAAAGTATCAGATTGTGATCTGTTCATCTATGTAGGAGGAGAGTCTGCTGCATGGGTAGACGGTGCACTGAAAGAAGCTTTGCAGTAGGAGGTTCCGATATGCAGACAGCTATACAAAAAGATTTTCCGAACAGGAAAGAAATAGTCAGGATGAATACCCCAAAGATGAGACAGAGATAGAGGTAACTGGTACATTCGAAACATATAAAGAATTCGAAGATGATATGTTGTATGGTCATCTTGTAAATTTAAAATTACAGATAAAATGAGAAAAGAAAAGAAAAAAATGAAACTGATTGCAAAGAAAATAAAAGAATACATAAAGAAAAGTAAAAGAGCAAAGCTATATGGAATATTCGGAATGATATATCTGATTATGGTTATATTTGTTATGAATGATGCCTGGTTGTATCAGACGCCGATTGCAAAACTGACAAAAGTTGAGACAAGCAAGGTGGGAGAGAATAAGAGCACCCGCGGAACACATGAGATCAAATATAAGCAAAAGATTCGGGGTGTCGTGCTGAATGGGAAAAATAAAGGAGAAGTTGTTGACTTTTCCAATGAATACACAGATACAGGAATGTTGAAACAGAAATATCACAAAGGCGATAAAGTACTGTTGAGTGGATCTTACAGTAATGTGGGTTCCGGTATTCAAGGAAAGAAAAGGGATGCTGAACTTGTCATATTATTGGGACTTTTGATATTTATATTGATGACCATTGCGGGAAAGAAAGGCATACTCACTATCGTGACGGTGGGAATCAACATCATAATATTTGCAATCGGATTTCTAAGTAGTAGTGATGAGGCAGACGTGGTAGCAATCTGTAATAAAATGGTAATTTTCTTTGCAGTTTTTACATTGGTTGGTTTAAACGGAATCCATAGAAAAACATGGGCAGCGCTAGTGTCAACATTGCTCGTACTGGCGATGATCATGGGAGTATTTGACGTTGTGATTCGTCATGTTGATGAGTTAGATTATTCTACGATGGAATATTTGGGAAGCATTGATACTCCAGACAAGATTTTTCATGCGGAGATTTTGTTGTCTGGACTTGGAGCAATTATGGATGTTGCAGTGGCAATTGCAGCGGCGCTGAGTGAACTTGTTACGAAGAAGCCGGAAGTTACATTCCGGGAGTTGTTTCGGTCCGGAAGAGAGATTGGATATGACATTATGGGAACAATGATTAATGTGTTGCTTTTTGTATTTGGATGTGGTTTGATTCCGATGTGTCTGATCAGAATGAATAACAGTGTTCGGCTTATGACGATTATCAGATTGCATATACCTTGCGAATTATGTAGATTCTTTGTAGAGAGTATTGGAATTGTATTGGCAATACCTGTATCCATTCTGATCACATCTGTGATGATGAAATTAACAGTGAGGAAGGTGAAGAAGACATGTTGATAATACTTGGTTTGCTGTTACTGTTCTTGATTGTCGTTATTGGTGGAGACAGAGGGGTTGTATCCATTATTTCATTGTGTGGAAATATGCTGTTTCTAAGTTTGGCAATCTGGCTCATGGCCGCGGGTGCACCGGTGCTTCTGGTTACAGTCGGAGCAGCTGTCATTATTTCCTGCATAACGTTATTTTATCAAAATGGCACAAATGTCAAGACAAAGAGTGCATTTATAGCAACATTACTGACAATGACAGTTCTATTTGTTTTTATCTATATAATAGTATGGAGCAGCGAAACGGGAGGGCTGAATGAGATTCAGGCGGCAGAAGAGGATGTGTTGTATTATAATATGGATCTTGATATCAATATGCGTAATGTTGCAATAGCTGTGATTATACTCAGTACATTAGGAGCTGTGCTTGATATGGCGCTTACTGTGACAACTTCTGTATATGAAATCAGCATTCATAAACCGGATATGAGTATTGTGGAAATTATAGAAAGTGGAATACAGATTGGAAGAGAAGTAATCGGAACAACAGTGAATACATTACTATTTGCTTATCTTGGAGAATCTTTATTGCTATTTTCGTATTTGAAGATGCGGAATTATACGCTGGAAACATTATTGAATTCAAAAATACTGTTTCAAAATTGTGTATCTATGATATTTGGTGCGATTGCATGCGTTATCGTGATGCCGATGGCGGCATTATTGATAGGCAAACAAAGCAGAAAAGCCTGAAAATAGATAAAAGACATTCGAATTATTTGACAAGGTATTCCTACTTTTGGTATCATGGTGACTGATTCATGTATCAATTTAGTCATGTGAAGTCCACAAAAGAAAAAGCAGGAGTGAGAAATATGAGAAACGTGGTGGAGATTCTGGATGAATTGCAGACAAGGGCAGGGAAGGATCCGGATTTGCGAAAACAGCTTCTTGGGACGCGCCTGGAATCCGATCCGGTGAGTGCTTTTTGCAGAACTTGCCGTGGGATGGGATACGAGCTATATGAGATGGAGCTGATTGCCAGTGGTGAAGAATTTCACGCGGCAATGAAACGCAGCACGAATGGCGGTGGTGAGAATTCCCCGATGCTGACAGCAGAAGATGACTTCTATGAATTATTTTTCTCTAGCCTGGAAAGCCTTGATGGAGCTAAGACTGAAGATACAGAGAAAAACTAAAGAATAGAGGAGAAATAAAAAATGTGGTTTTGGCTTGCATTGATTGCACTTCTTTGCTGGAGTGGCTCAGATCTTTTTTCGAAGATTGGCTGCCGTAATGGTAATGAAAAGTACAATCATTTAAAAATGGTAATTGCTGTTGGTGTAGTTATGGGTATCCATGCGGCGATTGAGATATTTGTTCAGGGAGTAGAGATTAACCTTCATGTAATCTGGACATATTTACCGGTATCTTTATTATATATCGGTTCTATGACACTGGGATATCTGGGACTGCAGTACATTGAATTGTCCATCTCTTCACCAATCTGTAATGCATCCGGCGCACTTGTAGCAGTAACAACGCTGGTAACCGGACAGTTTGATACAGAGCATAAGGCAATACTGATTGCAGTTATTCTTGTATGCGTCGGAGTAATCGGCCTGGGTGTTGTTGAGTCCAAAGAGGATGATGAGCTTCGCAAGAAGCGTCAGGAAGCAGGAAATTATCAATATGCGAAGAGTTGGCTGGCTCTGGCACTGCCGCTTGCATATTGCCTTTTGGATGCAGCAGGGACATATGCAGATAACCGTGTTCTTGAGACACTGAATGAAAGCAGTGCAAATGTAGCATATGAGCTGACATTCTTCATCGCAGCTGTTGTCTGCTTCATTTATGTGATTGTGATCAAGAAAGATCATTTTACATTGAAATTAGAAGTTCCAAAGTATACAGGAGCTATTTGTGAAACAGCAGGACAGTTGGCTTACATTTTTGCAATTGCAGACAGTAAGCATCTTACAATGAGCGCGCCGATGATCTCATCTTATTGCGTTGTGTCGGTTTTGTGGAGCCGTATCTTCCTAAAGGAGAAGCTTTCATGGAAGCATTATTTGATGATCCTGTTTGTCGCAATCGGTATTGTGATCATGGGAGTATATGACGTATAAGATTATTAGATTGCAGAATTCAGGCAGAATGTATACAAAAAGAGTATATAGAAAACAGAATAAATAATCAGTTATAAAAAGCAGATTCCGTATGAAGAGCATTCATACAGAATCTGCTTTTTGCGTCGCTATAATATTTATAGAAATCAGCCAGTGGCAGGTTCGGTAGGGTCTATTGTTATAATTATTCGGTTACCTTTGCAAACTGGCTGTTGTATAAGTCTTTGTAGAAACCGCCGGCGTGCATCAGTGCATCGTGTGTTCCCTGTTCGATTACTTTTCCGTCTTTCATCACAAGGATGAGATCGGCGCTTCGGATCGTTGAGAGACGGTGTGCAACGATGAAACTGGTACGTCCTTGCATGAGTCTGTCAAACGCTTCCTGAATCTGCACTTCTGTACGTGTGTCGATACTTGAAGTTGCCTCATCAAGAATCAGCATAGACGGCAGACAGAGCATGACACGCGTAATGCAAAGGAGCTGCCTTTGTCCCTGGCTTAAGCTGTCTTCGTGGAGCATCGTATCCAGCCCATCCGTCAGACGACGGATGAATCCAAGACTGTGGGATCGTTTAGCAGCTTCGAGAATTTCCTCATCTGTTGCGTCAGGCTTTCCAATACAGATATTCTCGCGGACAGTCCCGGATTTAATCCATGTATCCTGAAGAACCATACCAAAACTATGTCTCAGAGAATGGCGGGAAATCTCTTGAATGTTCTGTTCATCAATGGAAATAGAACCGCTCTGAACGTCATAGAACCGCATAAGCAGGTTAATAAGTGTTGTTTTTCCGCAGCCTGTAGGACCAACGATCGCTATACGCATACCCGGTGTTACGTTTAAATTAAAATCACGGATCAACTCTTTTGACGGATCATAACTGAAGGATACGTTATCAATGGTCACTTCTCCTTTTATATCTGTCAGCTCATTTGCTGAATCCGCAGATTCCGGCTCTGCTTCCAGAAGCTCAAAAATGTGGGAAGCACATGCAAGCGCATTCTGCAGCTCTGTAATGACGGAACTGATATCGTTAAATGGTTTCATATACTGGTTTGCATAGGAGAGCATAACGGACAGCCCGCCGACGGTCAACATTCCATAAGGAACAAGGAAGGCACCTAGAAGCGCTACACCTGCGTAAATGATGTTGTTGACAAAACGTGTGGACGGATTTGTCAGACTGCTGTAAAAGACAGCTTTCTGGCTGTATTCTTTCAGATCCTGATTGATCTCATCAAAGCGTGTAGATGCTGTGGTTTCATATCCAAAAGCATGTACGATTTTCTGGTTTCCAATCATTTCTTCAATAAGAGCTGTCTGCTTTCCACGTGTAGTACTTTGCTTGTGGAACATCTCATAAGAACGAGAAGAAATAAATTTCGCAACAAAGAAACTAAACGGTGTCAATACGATGACAAGTAAAGTAATCCAGATATTTTTGGATAACATGAAAAGTAAAGTTACAATAATTGTTACAATTCCGGAAAACAACTGAGTGAAGCCAAGAAGCAGACCATCAGATAATATGTCTGTGTCTGCAATGACACGGCTTACAATGTCTCCGGTACTGTGTCCGTCCAGATAAGAAAGTGGCAGACGCTGAATCTGCCGGATCGCTTTTGAACGGATATCCTGTACGGTACGGTAAGTCAGCTGGTTATTGATCATATTCATAAACCAGGTAATGATACTGGAAAGGATAACCAGAGTTGTTATGCGACCGAGGAAATATATCATTTTATGGAAATGTACCTGATGCTCCGCGATGATCTGGTCAATCGCATCTCCGAACAGGATTGGCACATATAACTGCATGACGACAGTGATGCAGGCAAACAGGATAGACAGAATCAGAAGGAAGCGATATCTTCCGATAAAACGTAATACTTTCCAGAGAGTTGTTAAGCTTTTCTGGTTGGAGCTGTTTTTGTTCGGGTTCATACGTTTGCCTCCTTTCTTCCTTTATTGCGTTCTTCCGGAAATTGCGAATAATAGATTTCCTGATAAATACTGCAATGTTCTAATAAGTCATCATGAGTTCCGGTACCGACAAGAGATCCATCATCCAGTACAAGGATGAGATTTGCCTGACGGATGCTGGCTGCACGCTGGGAAACAAGGAAAGTTGTTGTTCCTTTGCAGTAATTATGCAGTGCTTTTCGAAGTGCTGCGTCTGTGGCAAAATCAAGTGCGCTGGCACTGTCGTCCAGAATTAGAAGCTCCGGATGTTTGACAAGTGCACGGGCGATCGTCAGACGCTGACGTTGTCCGCCGGAGAGGTTACGTCCGTTCTGTGCAATATCAAAATTAAGACAACCTTCTTTTGCTTCTACAACATCTCTTGCCTGTGCAACATCCAGTGCATTCCAGAGCTCCTCATCTGTTGCATCCGGATTGCCCCAGTGGAGATTATCGCGGATGGTGCCTTTGAACAGAACGGATTTCTGCGGAACGACGCCGATTCTGTCGCAGAGATCATTGCGGCTGTAATCTTTTATGTTTTTTCCATTTAAAAAAACTGAACCGGCAGTTGCATCGTAGAATCTGGCGATCAGATTTACCAGTGTAGACTTACCACTTCCGGTACTGCCGATAATGCCGACGGTTTGTCCCCTCTTTACAGAAAATGAAACGTCACTCAGGCTAGCGGCACCTGCGCCCTCATAAGTAAAGCTGACATGCTCAAAAGCAACGGCTGTGTCGGTATTGTCATTGTCCGCTTTTGTTTCTTCCGGATAAGTCATGGAAGAAGAAAGGTTGAAGACAGAAGCTACACGATCTGCGCATGCCATGGATTTATTCAGAGTGATAATGAGGGAAGCCAGTTTGATGAGCTCTACAATAATCTGAGCCATGTAGTTATAAAGGGCAACGACCTGTCCCTGCTTTAAATTTCCAAGATTTACTTCAATTCCGGCTTTGTAGATCAGAAAGACCGTTGCCATATTGATCAACAGATAAGTCAGTGGATTTAACAATGCAGAAATACGTCCGACAAATTCATTTAATTTTGTCAGAGCGAGGTTGGCACTGTCAAAGTCGCGGACAGAGCTTTCTTCCTGGGAGAAAGCCCGGATAACACGTACACCGGTTAAATTCTCGCGCGTAAGCCCGGTTACATGATCTAAGTGTCCCTGTACTTTTTTGAAAAGCGGGATGCTGACAAGCATGATTGAAAATACGACGACAAATAAAATCGGGATCGCCAGAACAAAGATCAGGGCACAGCGCACATTGATCATAAATGCCATAACCATTGCACCGATTACAATGAAAGGACTTCTAAGAAGAAGACGAAGCCCAAGATTCAGACCGTTCTGTACCTGGTTTACATCATCGGTGATCCTTGTGATCAGCGTGTCTGTACCAAGTGTATCCAGCTCTGTAAAGGAAAGCGTCTGAATATGGTCGAACAGAGCCTGTCTTACTTTTGTAGCAAAGCCTACGCTGGCTCTTGCGGCGTAAAATTGTGCCGTAAAGCTGCAGGCAAGTCCGATCGCTGCCATCAGGAGCAGGATAAGAAATTGCTGTAAAATGTAAATACGGTCATTGTTCACAATGCCCACGTCGATGATCCGTGCCACAACCAGTGGTACGATCAGATCGAAAACGACTTCCAGAAGTTTGAAAAAGGGAGCCAGAAAGCTCTCTTTTTTATAACTCGAAAGATAAATTACAAGTTTTCGCATAAAGAATCCTCCATAGTTATTTGATATTACATAAATTGTGCAAATATGGATGCACCGATAACTGTGATAAGTCCCGACACCGCAATGGAAAGACTGCTCATTGCACCTTCAATCTCGCCCATTTCCATAGCTCTTGCAGTACCGATGGCGTGCGAAGCACTTCCAATAGCAATTCCGCGTGCAATCGGTTCTGTAATTCGGAAATGGCGACAGATAAACGGCGCAATAATATTACCGAGAATACCGGTCAGGATAATTACGGCAACCGTTAATGTCACATATCCGCCAAGCTCTTCTGATACACCAATGCCAATTGCTGTTGTAATAGACTTCGGAAGGAATGTAATGTATTCTTTGTGGGATAAGCCGAAGAATACAGCCATTGCAAGAATGGAACATAAGGATGCAAAAACTCCGGAGAAGATTCCACATATGACAGCGGCCAGATTTTTCTTCAGCAGCTCGAACTGTTCATACAATGGAATTGCCAGACAGACGGTTGCAGGCGTGAGCAGATAACTCAGGTACTGTGCGCCACTGTAATAAGCTTTGTAATCAATGTGGGTGACCGCAAGCAGGGCGATAATAGATGCCACAGAGATGAGGAGCGGGTTCAGTATAGCCAGCTTAAACTTGCCCTGTAGGGCGTGACCAAAGCCATAAGCGATCAGACTTATTGTGACGCCGAAGAAGACAGAGTTTTCAAAAAAATTCATGAGTCCTTCCTTTCCTGATTGTCTTTGCTTTTTGAAAAGCGGATAAATGCCTGTGTCGTGTGACCGGCGACAATCATAACAAAGATGGTAGATAATACCGTTATAATAAGGTAAGTTCCGATTTTGGAACCAATGGTTTTCCAGGATTCAATCAGACCTACGGCCGCAGGAATGAACATGAGTGGCATGATTTCTATGAGAAATTTGCCGGAATCCTTCACGGAATCAATATGTACAATTCCAAAATGCAGACAGAGAAGCATCAGAACAAGACCGTAGATACTTGCCGGAACCGGGAGAGGAATCAGATAATTCATAATCTCTCCGATAAAAGAGATGGCAAGAATAATGCCAAATTGTTTAATAAATTTCATTTGTTACAACTCCTGTGATTGATTTTCTGTTGTTTGACCAGAGCGATTTTCCAAAAGGTCGGCTAAGGTAATGCCAAAAAAGAAATCATGCACCATAGAATCGAATTTTTGCCACATTGGTAATGTGAGACAGCACGAAGCACGGTCACAGGATTCAGCATCCGGTGCAAGACAGGCTACGGAAGATAAATTACCTTCGGTAAGCATGAGAATCTCGCCAACGGTATAGTCTTTCGGTGCGCGTGTCAGCTGATATCCGCCGCCTTTTCCACGCATACCCCGTAATAGTTTCTGTTTTACAAGTGTTTTCAGGATGATCTCCAGATATTTTTCTGAGAGTTCCTGCCTTGAGGCAATTTCCTTCAGCGGAATATAACGCTCAGGATCCTGCATGGCAAGATCTAACATAACGCGAAGGGCATACCTGCCTTTTGTAGAAATCATATTTTTTTCCTCCAATCATCAATAACCTATTATAGCGGAGGGTAATAGGGGATTCAAGACAAGAATCAAAAAAAGTTGACAATGAAAGGAAAAAGAAAGTATGATAACACCAAATGCCACACAGGAAGGAGCAGGGAGGATGACACTGGCACAATTAAAATATGTAGTTACAGTTGCAAAGGCAGGTACGATGACAGAAGCTGCAAAAGAACTGTTTATTTCACAGCCGAGTCTGACAAAATCAATCAAAGAGCTGGAAAAAGAAATGCATGTGCGGATCTTTGATCGGACCAACAAAGGAATTGTTGTATCAAAAGACGGTGAAGAATTTCTTGCATATGCAAGACAGGTGTTGGAACAGGCAGAACTTCTGGAAGAAAAATACATGAATAAAAGTGCCAGAAAACAGGAATTCTGTGTATCGACGCAACATTATTCTTTCGCAGTAAACGCTTTTGTTGACTTGATTAAAGAATATGGAAATGAAAAATATGATTTTTCTCTACGCGAAACGCAGACATATGAAATCATTGAAGATGTGGCAAGTCTGAAAAGTGAAATCGGAATCTTATATAAGAACTGCTTTAATGAAGCGGTGATCGACAAGCTTCTGAAGTCGAATGATCTCCGCTTTGAGAGACTGTTTGTCGCACGACCGCATATTTTTGTAAGTTCCGGAAGTCCGCTTGCAGGCAGGAAAAGCGTGACAATGGAAGAACTGAAACCATATCCGTACCTGTCGTTTGAACAGGGAGAGCATAATGCATTTTATTTTTCGGAGGAAATATTCAGCATGGTAGAGCGTCCGAAAAATATTCGTGTAAGAGACCGGGCAACATTATTTAATCTGCTGATCGGTCTGAATGGATATACGGTGTGCAGTGGTGTGATTGATGAAGATCTGAATAGTTCAGACATTGTTGCAGTTCCGCTGGATGAAGAAGGTGAGATGGAGATTGGAATTCTGTTGCATAAGAAATTTCATCCGAGTAAACTTGGAGATGCGTATCTTAAGGCACTGCGGAAATATGCTACAAATCCGCTGTCACCATAGTTTTTTAGAGTTTAATTATAAATAATGCGTATAAGAAATAGTTGCTTGATATAGCTTAAAGTTATGACAAACAACTATTTTTGTGTATTTTACGAATAACAGGAATGCCGATATAATAGCCATTGTACACAAGATACCAAAGCAAATAAAAATAGATTACAGAGGAGGAATTACAATGGCAAAACAGAACACACCATTTCGATATGATTATGTAGGAAGCTTTTTGCGTCCGGAAGCGCTGAAAGTGGCAAGAAGCAAATATGAGGCAGGAACCATTACAAAAGAAGAACTGACAAGTGTAGAAGATCAGGAAATCCGCGCACTGGTTGAAAAACAGAAGGCAGCAGGATACAAAGTGCTCACAGACGGAGAGTTCAGAAGAGCAACCTGGCATCTGGATTTCATGTGGGGATTTGACGGAGTCGGACACAGCAAAACAGAGACAGGACTTCCGTTCCACGGGGAAGCAGCTATGATCGATGACACTTACCTGACAGGAAAAGTAGCTGTAACAGGAGAGCATCCGTTTGTAGAGCATTTCCGTTTTGTGAAAGCACTGGAAGATGAAAACACAGTTGCAAAACAGACAATTCCTGCTCCGGCACAGTTTTTAGAACAGATGATCATGCCATTTGCAATGCCGAATACGAGCAAATATTATGAAGATACAGAAGAATTGGTGCAGGATATTGCAGAAGGATACCGTAAAGTGATCAAAGATCTGTATGCAGCAGGATGCAGAAATTTACAGTTAGATGACTGCTCCTGGGGCATGCTGGTAGATCCAAATGCAAAAGCATTTTTCGGAACAGATGAAGAAGGATTGGAAGCGATCAAAGAGCAGCTTGTTCGTATTAATAATCTTGCAATTGAAGGAAAACCAGAGGATATGATCATCAATACACATGTATGTCGCGGTAATTTTCATTCTACTTATGCAAGCAGCGGAGCATATGACAGCGTTGCAAAAGTATTATTTGCAAGAGAAAATGTAGACGCATATTATCTGGAATTTGACGATGAGCGCTCCGGTGGATTTGAGCCATTGGCAGCCGTATCGGGCGAGAAGAAAGTTGTACTCGGACTTGTGACAACAAAATCTGCGCAACTGGAAGACAAAGACAAGATCATTGCAAGAATTCATGAAGCTGCAAAATATATACCACTTTCCCGTCTGTGTTTAAGTCCGCAGTGTGGATTCGCTTCCTGCGAGATTGGAAACAAACTTACAGAAGAAGAACAATGGGCAAAACTTGCACTCGTTAAAGAAGTAGCAGAAGAAGTGTGGGGATAAAACTCTCTCTTGACAGATTCTTGCGCAGTGCTATAATAAAGGCAGTCAATTGAATAACTATCTTCAGGGCAGGGTGTAAGTCCCTACCGGCGGTAAAGCCCGCGAGCCGTAAGGTATGATTCGGTGAGATTCCGAAGCCGACAGTATAGTCTGGATGAAAGAAGATGAGAAGAATCTTTGATAAGCAATACGAAGAATCAGATTTGAACATTTAGCTCTGGAATGAACATCCATTTCAGAGCTTTTTATATTTTATATCTGATAAAATAATCAAAAGAAACTTTTAAATGTCTTGAATGAGGTAGAATTCAAGGCATTTTCTTTTTTGTTATGGCGACGAGGAAAATGCGCCATGCTTGAATGGTTGCATTTAACGACCCGCTAATCAGCAAATAAAACTCGCAAAACGTGTTTTATTGCTGTAGAAAACAGGAGGTGAAAAAGGAATGACAGATGAGAAAGAATTTTATATGCAGCGTGCGATTACGCTTGCTGAAAAAGGAAAGGGAAGAGTGAACCCGAATCCGCTGGTAGGTGCTGTGGTTGTCAAAGACGGAAAGATTATCGGGGAAGGTTATCACGAATATTATGGCGGACTGCATGCAGAGCGCAATGCATTAAAGAACTGCAAAGAATCTTCGGAAGGAGCAACTCTTTATGTGACTTTGGAACCTTGTTGTCATTATGGAAAGACGCCGCCATGTACGGAAGCAATCTTAGAACACAGGATTCGAAAAGTTGTTGTAGGAATGACAGATCCGAATCCTTTGATGGCAGGAAAAAGTATTGCGCTTTTGAAATCAAAAGGCGTGGAAGTAGAAGTTGGGGTTCTGGAAAAAGAATGCATGGAACTGACACATATTTTTCGGAAATATATAACAACAAAAATTCCTTATATATTAATGAAATATGCAATGACGATGGACGGAAAGATTGCAACTGCAAGCGGAAAATCCAAATGGATTACCGGTGAGACGGCAAGAATGTGCATTCAGAAAACAAGACTGGAATATCAGGCGATCATGGTAGGAAGTGAAACAGTCAGAAAAGATGATCCGCTTTTGACCTGCCGGATTGCCAATGGAAAAGATCCGGTCCGTATCATTTGTGATACGTCACTTCGCACTTCAACGGATTCGCAGATTGTGAAGACAGCAAGGCAGGTAAGGACAATTTTTGCAACATGTGAAATAAACCGGGAGAAAATAGAACTTTATCAAAAAGCAGGCTGTGAAGTTCTGGTGGTCAGTAAGAAGAATGGGAAAATAGATCTTAAAGAGCTTGTACAGAAAATCGGAGCACTTGGAATTGACAGCATTTTGGTGGAAGGAGGCGGCACATTAAATGCAAGTGCATTAGAAGCACAGATTGTGGACCGTGTACAGACTTATATTGCACCGAAGATTTTCGGGGGCACCGGAATCGGACCGGTAGGCGGTATGGGCGTTGATGAACCGGCAGATGCATATCAACTGGTGAACAGTCGGCTCAAACAGATCGGAGAAGATTTTTTAATAGAAAGCGATGTGAAATATAAATGTTTACAGGAATCATAGAAGAGGTTGGAAAGGTAAGCAGTATCCGGACAGAAGATGCCTCAATCCGTCTTCAGATCCAGACAAAGGAAATATTAAAAGATATTCATATAGGAGACAGCATCGCCGTCAACGGTATTTGTCTGACAGTGACGAAATATGACACGGACAGTTTTTGTGCAGATGTTATGCATGAGACAATGAACCGGACTTCCCTTAAACTTCTTAGAAGAGGAAGCAAAGTGAATCTGGAACGGGCAATGGCGGCAAACGGAAGATTTGGCGGTCACATTGTCAGCGGACATATCGATGGGACAGGCACAATCCGCAAAATGCAAAGAGACAGTATTGCAATATGGTATACGATTGAAACAACAGCTGGGATACTACACTATATAGTAGAAAAAGGATCGATCACAATCGATGGAATCAGTCTGACAGTAGCGGCAGTTGACGATAAAACCTTTCAGGTATCTGTTATTCCACATACACTGAGTCATACTGCATTGCAGGAAAAGAAAGTGGGGGATCCGGTAAACCTGGAAACAGACTGTATCGGAAAATATGTGGAAAAATTCTTGCGGGAAAGGAACAGTAATTTGCAGAAACCAGAAGGAAATACAGATAGAAAAAATGGTAAATCTTCAAAATCAGGTGGAATTACAGCAGAATTTCTGGAACGTTACGGGTATTAACAGACAGGAGATCAAGAGGAAACTGTCGATGACAGGTTCAGCAGAGAATTAATAATTTAGTCAAATAGAAGGAGAGAAACTATGAAATTTCAAAAGATAGAAAATGCTTTACAAGCATTGCGGGATGGGAAAAATATTCTTGTTATGGATGACGAGACCAGAGAGAATGAAGGTGATCTGATCTGTGCGGCACAGTATGCGACAACAGAAAATGTAAACTTTATGGCAGTGCATGCGAAAGGGCTAATCTGTATGCCGATGAGCAAAGAAGTAGCAGCAAGCCTTTCACTGGCACCAATGGTTACACACAATACAGATAATCATGAAACTGCGTTTACCGTATCTATTGACCATGTGGATACAACAACCGGAATATCAGCAGAGGAACGTGGATTTACAGCAAGAAAATGCATTGAAGACGGTGCAAAACCGGAAGATTTCAGGCGACCGGGACATATGTTCCCGCTGGTTGCAAGAGACGGCGGTGTACTGGTACGGAACGGACATACAGAAGCAACCGTAGATCTTATGCGCTTAGCCGGGCTTAAAGAATGTGGGTTATGTTGTGAGATCATGAGGGAAGACGGTACGATGATGCGTACAAGCGAATTAAAAGCATTTGCAGAAAAACATGGAATTCCGACAATGACCATCAAAGAGCTGCAGGAGTACAGAAAAGTAAAAGAAACACTCGTTTCCTGCGAGGCGGTAACGAAGATGCCGACAAAATACGGATTATTTACTGCGTATTGTTATGTGAATAAATTGAATCAGGAACATCATATTGCGCTTGTTATGGGCGAGATTGGAGAGGGAGAAAATGTGTTATGCCGGGTACATTCGGAGTGCCTTACCGGAGATGTATTTGGATCTCTCCGTTGCGACTGTGGACAGCAGTTTGACTGTTCCATGAAAGAAATTGCAAAAGAAGGACGCGGAGTACTTTTATATATGCGGCAGGAAGGACGCGGAATCGGTCTGGTTAATAAATTAAAGGCTTATTGTCTGCAGGATAATGGAATGGATACACTGGATGCAAATCTGGCACTGGGATTTGAGGCAGACCAGAGAGAGTACTATATCGGAGCACAGATTTTAAGAGAGCTTGGAATCCATTCGCTTCGTCTTCTGACAAACAATCCGGATAAAGTATATCAGCTCCAGGATTACGGAATGGAGATCAGCAAGCGCGTGCCGATCCAGATGGATGCAACGAATTATGATTTGAAATATTTGAAGACAAAGCAGGAACGTATGGGACATTTATTACAATTTTAAATAGACAAAACAGAGAGATAATTTTGACAGAAGCAGATTGTTCAGGAACAATACATAAATAAAACAGAGCTGGAAATGACTCTGAAAAAGAAAAGAGGATAAGACATGAATACATTAGAAGGAAAATTAGTTGCAACAGACATGAAAGTAGGAATCGTAGCAGGACGATTTAATGAATTTATCACATCAAAGCTGGTAGGCGGAGCAATGGATGGATTGCTCAGACATGATGTGAAAGACGAAGATGTAGATATCGCATGGGTACCGGGAGCATTTGAAATCCCACTGGTTGCATCGAAAATGGCAAAAAGCGGAAAGTACGATGCAGTGATTTGTCTTGGCGCGGTTATCCGCGGAGATACAACGCATTATGATTACGTTTGCAATGAAGTGTCCAAAGGAATTGCGACAGTTTCCCTGGAAAGCGGAATACCGGTTATGTTTGGAGTGCTTACAACAGAAAACATTGAACAGGCAATTGCGCGCGCCGGAAGTAAAGGCGGAAATAAAGGATATGATTGTGCACTTGGCGCGGTTGAGATGGTTAATCTGCTCAGAACAATATAAGCGAGAAGGAAGTAGCAGAAAATTTATATTTTCCTTTACCTGTTTATGCGAAATGATATAAAATATAAAGTACAAAAACCTGCATGAAAGGTCAGAGAGGAAAAGAAATAAATGAAGCAATCATTTTTTTCAAAGGATCCGGTGTTTTACCGGTCCTTTTTCAAGTTGATGGCAGTGATCGCATTGCAGAATTTGGTAGCATACAGTGTCAACATGCATTGAAAGCCCCCTTATTGTCTATGTACCGGTTAAGTGCGCAGGCAACTTTATATGCAGATCATTTTATGATGATCATGAGTGTGGTTATGGTTGGAATGGCGTATCAAATGCCGGTTGGAGTGGGGCTCATTCAAGGTGGTGGAGATACAAAATTTTCCATGTATCTTAACCTGATCTCGGTTTGGGGGATTGTCATGCCATTATCCTTTTTAACTGCATTTTACTGGAAACTTCCAGTTGAAATAGTAGTGATCGCAGTTCAGTCAGATCAGATATTTAAGTGTCTGCCGATTTTTCTGCGTTTTAAAAGTTATAAATGGATTCATAAGCTAACAGGCTAACTCCCTGATCTTTGGATCCTTCTTTCAATTATATTTATAGTGACAAAGATTGCACTAAGCCACAGGTAGTTGGTGATGTGTTTAGTGGTAACGTGGTTGTCAGTGTATTTGTTGTATCACTGCTGTTGAGTTTATTATTACCAAAAGAAGGAGGAAGCATAGGATGAAAGTATTAATGATCAATGGAAGTCCACATGTAAAAGGAAACACAAAAGTTGCTTTAGAAGAGATGGTGAAGATTTTTCATGAAGAGGGAATCGAGACAGAGATTCTCGATATCGGAAACAAAGACATCCGAGGATGTGTTGCCTGTTATACATGTATGGAAAAAGGAAAATGTGTTTTTGATGATATTGTAAATGAATCCGCAGCAAAATTTGAAGCATGTGACGGTCTTGTAATTGCGAGTCCTGTTTATTATGCATCCGCAAATGCAACATTGATCGCTTATCTGGATCGTCTGTTCTACAGTACACATTTTGATAAGACGATGAAAGTCGGAGCCAGTGTAGTTGCCGCAAGAAGAGGCGGACTTTCAGCGACTTTTGATGAACTGAATAAATATTTTACAATCTCCGGAATGCCGGTCGCATCCAGCCAGTACTGGAACAGTATCCATGGAAGAGAACCACAGGAAGCTTGTCAGGATGCGGAAGGACTGCAGACAATGCGTACACTTGCAAGAAATATGACATTCTTAATGAAGAGTATCAAGCTTGGAAAAGAAGCATATGGACTGCCGGAAAAAGAAGCAAGACGGGGAACAAACTTTATACGATGATTTACAGTCATCAAATGATGTCGCACGAGAAAGGGCGTATTTACTCGCTGTCATAAAAAAGGATTCGAGAAATGAAATCTCGAATCCTTTTTTACGCGATCATTATTGATTAAATAGTTTATTCCTTGTGAGGAAGTATGCAGTCAAAACCATTGTTCCGGTAAGTACCCAGGAAATCGGGTAAATCCAGATCAGCAAAGTGTAATTGTGCCAGATACGGATGGCAGTTGCGATCCAGATCAGACGCAGAACACAGGAACCAAAGACTGTAAGTGCGGCAGGTGTCATTGAGTGTCCCATTCCACGAAGTGCAGCGCCGCTGATTTCATAAGTACTTGTCAGAAGTTCCAGAGAAGTAATAATCACAAGGCGGATCATTGCATAGTGGATGACATCCGGATCTGTCGTATACAGACCGATAAAAAAGTTACGTCCGAGAACAAAGACCATACTTAAAATCCCGCAGAAAATCATACTTGCAAGCATGGCTTCCCGAAAGACTTTCTTGCAACGGTCATACATTTTTCCACTGTAATTCTGACTTGTGAAAGTCACTGTTGTCTGTGCAAATGCATTTACGATAAAATAAGTAATGTATTCAAAATTTAACGCAGTAGAAGATCCGGCAATCGCCTTTGAGCCAAAACTGTTGATGGAAGACTGGATACAGACATTGGCAACAGAAAAGACCATGCCCTGCAGTCCGGCAGGAACACCGATTTTTAAAATACGGATAAGTTCCGAAGTGTTGATTTCGAGCTTTTTAAAAGAAACCCGGATCGGTTCTTCTTCATGCAGTAAAAACCAGATGACAAGCAGTGCACTTACACCATTTGCAACAACTGTAGCAATACCGGCACCGGCAACATCCATGTGGAAACCGGCAACAAGCAGGAAATTTAAAATTACATTTACCACACCGGAAACAATTAATGCCAGAAGTGGTCGTCTTGTATCTCCGATACTCCGAAGAATCGATGCGCCGAAATCATAGAGCATCATGAATGGCATACCGAGAAAATAGATCCGCAGATAAACGGTTGCCAGATGAAGGACATCCTTCGGTGCGCCCATGAGCAGCAAGATTGGATGTGAAATGATCTGACCAAGCAGAAGTAATAGTATTCCGCTTATAAGTGCCAGCGTAACGGCAGTATGTACAACGCTTGGAATCTTTTGCTGATTGCCTTCGCCGATATAGCCGGCGATGATTACATTTGATCCAAGTGAAATGCCGGAAAATAATGTAACCAGCAGGTTAATAACAGCCCCATTGCTGCCAACGGCAGCGAGCGCTTCACTTCCAGCAAAACGACCGACAACGGCGACACCGACAGAATTAAATAACTGCTGCATGATACTGCAGGCGGCGAGCGGAAGTGCAACGATCAGCATATTTTTGAAAATTTTTCCATGGAGCATATCCATCTGGCGCGATTCTTTTTTCGTAGTTTCATTCATATTATTAAATCTCCTGTTAAAATCGATCAATTTGTATTTATAATTACAGTAAAGTACTATAATTCTATCTGGCAAATACATTATAGATTTCAGAAAAAAGAAATACAACCCTGATTGCAAAATTATGCGGATATGCTTATAATCTGAAATAGAGAATTCCGGCAAGGGTGATAAAAGAAAGGAAGTAGTGTAGAAATGACAGAGAACGTAAAAACTTATGTAACAGAAAAAACAAAAGAACTGATCGCGGCAACATCCTGCTCAGCAGAAGCAAAAGAAGCAGCAAATGCATGGCTTGAAGCAGTTGGGACAGAGAAAGAAGCAGAAGTAACAAAGAATTATATTGCAGAACTGGAAGAAGATATCATGCCGATCGATGGACTGATTGCATTTGCAGGATCTGATATGGGAGCAAAAGTATTCGGAGATGCTGCAAAAGGTGTACTTGCTCATGCAGAAGAGATCAAAGCAGCAGGTGCGAAGTATTGTGACTGTCCGGCATGTGCGGCATGCGAAGCAATTCTGGCAAAGAAAGAAGAGATATTAGCATAATTGCGATGATGTCAGAAATCTTGATATCATAAATAAAAAACTGACATAAGAAACAGAAAGGTTTACAAGATGATAAAAGCAGTTATATTTGACATGGATGGAGTACTGATCGACACAGAGCCACTGCATTACCGATGCTGGAAAGAGATCTTAAAAGAACACTATGATGTGGAGTTTGATTATGATATTTATTTACCATGTATCGGATCAACCAGACAGTTTTTCAGAGATCTGGTAAAGGAGCATTATGGAGTGGATTTTCCGGATCTGGATGAAATGAATCGGATTATGAAGGTGAAGAAATCACAGATTGTTAAGGCAGAAGGATTTCCGGAGATGCCAGGAGTAGAAAATGCTTTAAAACAATTAAAAGAAATGGGATACAAGCTTGCAGTTGCTTCTTCCTCACCAGAGAGTGAGATTATGGATGCAATGACAAGACTTGGTTTGATGCCGTATTTTGATAGTATTACAAGCGGAGATCATGTAGAACATCCAAAGCCGGAACCGGATACGTTCCTGCTTGCGGCAGAACGGCTGAATGTTCCGACAGATAACTGCCTTGTCATTGAGGATTCTACGAATGGCGGCAGAGCAGCACTGGCAGCGAAGATGGATTGCGTATGGCTGCATAATCCACACTCCGGACATCAGGACATCCCGAATGCAATTCTGGAGATCCCGGCGTGGACGGAAGATGGCATAGAGAAGCTGGTTAAGCTGATACAGGAAATGTAAGAAAAATAGTTATTGCGTTGATTAACAGACAATAAAAGCGGTTTAGAGGAACGCGGGTGAGAAAATGATAAGACTCAGAGATATTCTTGCCATGGATATATTTCGGGATTTTAAGATTATAGCCGGGAAAAACGGCAGTGATCGAGAAGTGAAAACGGTCAGTGTTATGGATGCGCCGGATATTTATAAGTGGATGAAAGGCGGTGAGTTTTTGATTACATCTGGTTATGTAGTCAAAGATCAGCCGGAATATTTAGCTTTTCTAATTGAAAATCTGGACAAACATGGAGCATGTGCTCTGGGAATAAAGTTAGACCGGTTTATTTATGAATATCCGCAAGATGCAATAGAAAAGGCAAATAAATTGAACTTTCCCATTATTGCTATTCCATTCGAATTTGCATTTACAGATGTGATCAATCCAGTGCTGCAGGAGGTGATTAATCATCAATCCAGAATCCTGCAGTATTCGGAACGAGTGCATCAGGCTTATACAAAGATGGTATTGGAAGATAAAGACATTTCTACTATTTTATCTTTTCTGGAAGAACATATTCATCAGGAAGCCGCATTTGTAGATACCTGTTTTGATAAAACTTATTATACGAAAGACACCGCCCAGGGGAGAATAGAAGAAACAGGGCGGTATCGGATTCATATCAATGAAGAAGAATACGGATACCTTGTATTTGGAAGTAAATGGAACGACTATGATGAATCCTTTCGGGATTATTATCAGATTGCGATTGAGCAGGCGGGCACTATTTTAATATTAAAATTACAGAAAAAACTTACAGCGCGCCAAATTGAAGCTGATTACAGAGAGCAGTTTGTGCAGGACATGTTAACCAGAAATATTAGCTCTAAAGAAGAAATCATAAATCGTGCGATGATCTATAACTGGGATTTTTATCTTGGTGGAGTCGTATTTATTGTAGATATTGATCATTTTAAAAAACAGTATTTAAAACATCTGGATGAAAATGTAAACAGACGTATGATGGAAATGATGACACGGGTTTTGTTAATCAGCAAACAGCGTGTCGGACAGGAATATGCACACTATGTGTATAGTAAATTAAGTGATCAGATTGTATTTATTATTACGGAAAAATACGAGGATGAAGAGACGTTTAGAGGAAACTTAAAGAAACTGGCAAAGGAAATTAAAGATGAGATTGCTCGTGTAATTCCATTTACGGCGACTATCGGAATTGGAAATTACAGAAAAGATATAAGCCAGATTCATGACAGTTGGGAAGAAGCCAGAAAAGCGATAGAAATTATCCGTAGTATGGAACGTGAAGATACGGTTGTATTTTATGATGAACTTGGGATTTTTAAGTTGCTGTCACTGGTAAGTCATAGTGCAGAAGCGAAAGAGTTTGAAAAACAATATATCGAAAAAATTTGTACATATGATCGAAAGCATCATACAGATATGATGGATACTTTTATTGCTCTGGTAACGAATGGATGGAATTTAAAAGTAACTTCAGAAAAGTTATTTATTCATTACAATTCTATGAAATACCGATATCGTAAACTGGGAATGATATTAGAACTGGATCTGCAGGATCAGGAAGAACGTTTAAATCTGGAACTCGCATTGAAGTTATATCAGATGCATGAAAAATAAAAATATACAGCTAATAAATTTTGTAAATAGGAATTTATTAGCTGTATATTTTTTCGAATATTTTTCGCTGTTGTCCACTTGGTACAATAATTTACTGAGAAAATAGTATCAAAAAGATGAAGAAAGTCAAAATAAAGTCTGGTATACTACGTCACATAAATAACAATACAGTATTCAAAGAAGGAGGCAGACAAATGTACGAAAACAAAGTAGGATTTTTGGACGGAGCACTGGCAACTGTAAAAAAGAATCAGATGCAGGATACAATCGGGCAGATACAAAAGAGCGGACGGTTAATTTTAAAGGGCGGACATGTTGTTGATCCAAAGAATAAAGTAGACAAACAGACCGATATCCTGATTGCAGATGGGATTGTCTGTCAGGTCGCAGATGATATCGCAGCAGAGACCGGTGATCGCGTAATTGATTGCGAAGGACTTACTGTTATGCCGGGATTGGTTGACATGCATTTACATCTTGGCGATTTATTTGAAGTAAGTACAAATCCAATTTTCTGTGCAGCAGAAGATGGCGTGACATTAGGATTATCACCGGGAGCCGGAAATACATTTATGGCACCATCTCTTCTTGGTGCGGAAGTAGATCATGGAGTTCCGATTAACCTTGGCGTTTATCTTGGAGCTGCAAATGTACTTGGAACACAGATGTCAGTAGATGAGTTGATTCGTATGTTTAAAGGCGAGATAGATGCAGATACATTATCTACAAAGATGACAAGAAATGGAATTACCAATACAACGGCTGCTTTAACGGTTGGAATTAAAGATCATATGGGACATTTTATTATGTCTGATGAAAATATTGATAAGATTTATGAAATTACTTCAAAAGCAAATCTGATTTATATGTCCCATACACAGGACCCAGAACATGCGGAAAGACTGGTATCACTTGCAAAAGGACGTCCATTACATCTGGCACATGCTACAGCGGCAGGATGTGGAACACACATGGGAGCAGCAGAAGGTATGAAACGTGTTCTTGATCTGGTAAATGGAGACAATATTTCCGCAGAGTTTGTTACAACCATGCTTCGTGCAGGACGAGGAAGTCGTGAAGGGCTTCAACTTCCAAAAGAATCGCAGAAATTAGCATATGATGCATTGGAATCAGGAAAAGTAAAGATTCTGATTTCGGATGGACAGAATCAGGGAACAATGAAAGGATTCGGGGATACACGAGATAATATTCCGGCTATTATAGAACTTTCACAAAGTGGAGTTTTAAGCCTGAGTGATGCAGTTGCGACAATGACCTGTAATCCGGCAGCGTTAATCGGAAATAGAACAGCAAATAATTGGTGGACAGATAAGATTGGTCATCTTGGTGTTGGCGCACTTGCAAATGTTACAGTTGTAGATATGGACGATAAACTTGCAACGTACACAATCGTAAATGGAGAAATTGTATCCTTTGAAAACCGTGCGGTGAGAAGAAACTGTGGAGCAGGTGGATGGATTAGCAAATTTGGTATGGTAAGAAAGACCGGAGTAGGTGAGCTTGTAATGTTTTCGTACCAGAAATAAAGGGGAGAAGACAGTTGAAAAAAGAAAATGATAACAAGTATGCACAGATAACAACTGAACAATGCAAACAAATTCTTCAGAAATTGGTGCAGATCAATACTTGCCAGCCGGAAGGAAATGAAGGGAAACTTGCGGATGTCATATTAGAAATGTTACCAGAAAACATCGTATATAAAAAAATTAATCATTCAAAAACCCGAGCGTCTCTGATCATAAAAGTAAATGGAGAAACAGAGGAAGGCGGTATCGCATTTGTCGGTCATATGGATACGGTTGCATGTGGAGATTACAGTCAATGGAGTTATCCGCCACATGATGCTATTGTAAAAGGTGATATTCTCTATGGACGCGGATCTGCTGATATGAAGGGTGGAGACGCGGCCATGATATTGGCATTAAAATGGATGCTGGAAACAAAAAAAAGACCAAAGAAACCTATTTATTTCTGCTTTACTGCGGATGAAGAAAGTAAGGGAAGCGGAATTTGCGGAATTGTAGAAGATGGTACGGTGAATAAAGTTGATGAAATAATTATATGCGAACCTTCAGATGAGAAAATAGGTACTTGTGAAAAAGGTGCATTTTGGTTGAAAATTACGGTGCAAGGGAAGCAGTCGCATGCATCCAGACCAGACCTTGGGATTAATGCTGTTGAGTATGTAGAAAAATTAGTCGCAGAGTTAAAAGAACAAGTGGAAACCGGGGAGCTGCATCCGATTCTGGGAACGACAACAGCATCCGTTACAAAACTGTGTGGCGGAATTATGACGAATATTATTCCACCAACTGCAGAAGCAGAATTGGATATACGCACAGTTCCGGGAGTCAGTCATGAACATATTTTAAAATGTACAGAAGAGATTGCAGACCGATTCAGAAAAGAAATACCGGGAATTCAAATTACCATTGAAGTGATGAATGACAGACCGGCATTGGAGACATCAAAAGATAGCCCGCTGGTGAAACAGATCATGAAAACAGCACAGATGGTGGGAATTTCAACAGAAGATAAAGGACATTATTTCTATACAGATGCATCACAGATCATTCCTGAAATATCTGTACCATTTGTAATCGCAGGACCAGGAGATGATGCACTTGCACATTGTATTAATGAACATATTTCTCTGGAAAGCGTAAGAAGATATGCAAAATTGTATCAGAAATATCTGGAAAAATATTATCTATGAGGAGGTAAAAATGGGTGAGACAGTAAAGACGAAAGAAAAAATGACTGGCGCATTACCGGGATTTATCATAAGTATAGTCATTGGATTTGCATTTTATTTTGGCTTAAAAGCAATAAGCGGTAATAATGCAGTATTTGATTATAATAATATGATTTCTGGAATTTTGGATTCTGTGCCAAAACAGATTGCCTGGTTCTTTATGAATTTTACAGAAGCACAGTTTTATGCAAGTGTATTTGCCGGAATAGGAATTATACTTGGAGGAATTGTAGCATGGATATTGGCGATCAAAAATTCAAAATATGCAGGATTTGATGTCTGCTATGGAAGTAGTACCTTATTCCCGTGGGTGTTGGCATCACAGCTCATCTCCCTGGGACTGGCAATTTTTGTATTTCGTTATATTAATGGATTTGCAGATTCATCCGTAACATGGATCGCAACATTTATTACTGTAGTAGGTGCTCCACCGGCAGTTATGTTGCTTTACGGTCCAAGCGTTCCGGCATTATTGACATCTTCCATTATCGGTGGTTTAATCTGTGCCCCTACTGCAATATGGATTGGAAACGCAATTGTGACTCCGTGGAAACTTCCGGGAGTCGTAGCAAATGTGTCAACGATGGCAATTACGGGAATTATTGTATGTATGGTTTGTAAGATTCTTCCGTGGGTAAAACCTGTGCCGGTGAAACCACATCGGACGGAGGCAGCACCGGCAGATGATGTATATAGTACAAGCTGGTTTGTACGCAGGGTTTTTGCAGATTTTACAGAAGCACAGTTTTATGGAAATGAAGTGGCATCTGCATTTTTGCTGGCAGGCGCAGTGATTGGCGCAATCGTATGTGGAAATCATGGAGCATATGGCTCAGGAGCTGTACCGGCTATAATTTTATCACAGTTTGTCGGAGCGGCAACGGGAGTGTTCCTGTATGCAGGAAAATTTGATAATGGTGGCTGGTATGCAACGTATGTTCCGGTTGTCAGTGTCGGACCGGCATGTGTTCTAATGTATGGTGCGAATATTCCGGTAGCGGTATTTGCAGGTGTTCTCGGTGGAATTATAGGAGGACCGATTGCACAGTTTTTCTCAGAAAAACTGCCGGAGGGTGTACATGGAACAGTAGCGAATGTAACATCTATGACAATTTCAACAATTACGGTATCTGTTGTAATCAGTGCTCTTCCATGGTTTTAATTAATGGATATTATTATTAAAAAAAAGATACTATAAAAAGAAAATAAAAAGAACCATTGCGTGATAGATAGATTTCGATGTAATATCTATTACACAATGGTTCTTTTCTCTATTATTTTTCACTTGGTGAATAATTATTATAGCATGAAAAAAAGCAAATGAATGAAACAGATATTTTCAGCAGGTTATTCAACATAATTGGCAGATAAAAACAGAGAAAATAAGTCAGAAAATAATAATATTGTAAAGAAATAAAGGAATCAAGAAACAGGAAGGATTTTGAAATCATGAAAGAAATGTCATGGGAAGCATTTGAAAGGCAGTTTCCTGTACAATTAAATGAACAACAAAAGCAAGCGGTAAAAAGTGTAGACGGACCGATACTTCTCTTAGCAGTACCAGGATCCGGTAAAACGACCGTACTGGTTACAAGGCTTGGATATATGATTTTCTGTAAAGGAATCGCACCGGAGAAAATCTTGACAGTGACATACACAGTCGCAGCAACAAAAGATATGTCCAGGAGGTTTGCATCTTATTTTGGAGAAGAACTGGCTGAACGGTTAGAATTTCGCACAATCAATGGAATCTGTGCAAAAATTATACAATATTACAGCCGGAGTGTCGGTAAATCTGCATTTGAACTGGTGCAGGATGAAAAGATCATCCTTCATTTTCTGATAGAAATCTATCAGGAAACAGAACACAGTTACCCGACAGAAAGTGATCTGAAAAATGTGAGGACATTGATTACATACATAAAAAACATGATGCTGACAGAAGAAGAAATCCGGCATTTAGAAGAAAAAGAAGAATTAAAATTGTTGGAAATCTATCAGGCATACTGTGTAAAAATGCGGAAAGAAGGTCTGATGGATTATGACGACCAGATGGTATACGCTTACAATATGCTTCGTAAATTTCCTGATTTACTGGCATATTTTCAGAGACTTTATCCGTATATTTGTGTGGATGAGGCGCAGGATACATCCAGAATTCAGCATGCAATTATAAAACTTCTTGCATCTGGAACAGAACAGTTATTCATGGTGGGGGATGAAGACCAGAGTATCTATGGCTTTCGTGCAGCTTATCCGAAAGCATTGCTTTCGTTTGAAAAAGATCATCCGAGAGCAAAAGTACTCCTGATGGAAGAAAATTTCCGTTCTAATGCAAAAATCGTAGAAGCGGCAGACCGGTTTATTCAGGAGAATCAATTCCGACATGAGAAACATATGCGGGCATCAAAAAAAGCAGAAAGAGAGATACGGGAAATAGCTTTGAAAAGCAGAAGAGCACAATATCAGTATCTGTTAAAAGTAGCAAAACGTTGTGAAATCCAGACAGCTGTTTTGTACCGGGATCATGAATGTGCAATTCCGCTTATTGATCTTTTGGAACGGCAGGAAATTCCATATCGGATGCGGAACGCAGAAGTGACTTTCTTCACGAATCGGGTTGTTCTTGATATTGTTCATATCATTCAATTTGCTGCAAATCCGAGCGATGAAGAACTGTTCCTGCAGATTTATTATAAACTGAGACTATATTTAAGCCGGAAAGAAGCGTTGGAAATTATAGAAATCAGCCGTGAAAGAGATTTGCCGATCTTGGATGCTGCGCTTGTAAGTTCCAAGCTTGATGAATATAAAAAAAGCAATGCAAAAGCAATGCGAACACATTTGAAACATCTGTTACAGGAACCGGGTGACAAGGCAGTGAATCGCATTACAAATTATATGGGGTATCAAGATTATTTACAAAGAAACGAAATAAATGACAGTAAGCTGGAAGTTGTGAAGATTATTGGGAAATTAGAGCCTACGGCAGAGGATCTGATCCGGCGCCTGGATGAATTGAAAGAAATCATTCAAACTAAGAAAACATCGGAAGACTGTCCGTTTATTCTTTCTACGATTCATGCAAGTAAAGGGTTAGAATATGAAATTGTATATATGTTAGATGTAGTGGATGGGATCCTGCCGGCACAGATCCCGAGGAGCCTTCATAGTTCAAAGCCTTCTCGAGAAGAAATGGAAACATACGAGGAAGAGAGACGTTTATTTTATGTAGGAGCAACAAGAGCGAAGCAGGATTTACGGCTTATGACAACGAATCGAAAGAGCAGTTTTTGCGAGGAACTTCTTGGAAAACAAGAGAAGACAAACACTCGCTCCGGGAAAAAAGAAAGCGTTTATAGTAGCTTGTCGAACAGCGCAACCGGAAATAGAAAAAACGGAAACAGATCGAATAATAGTAGGGCAGGAAGAAATGGGGAGCCCGCAGGATATAAGAAAGACGGGGTATATCTGACATATGCATCTCATGCAGCCAAAAAAGATTCTGCTACTGGAACGCAGCATAAGATAGAAAAAATTCATCCTGGCATAACTGTTGTGCATCGGAAATTCGGAACTGGAACCGTGATTGCTGTAGATGAAAAGAATGTGCAGATACGGTTCAAGGATAAGATACGAAAATTAAACCTGGCAGTTGTTGCAAGTGGAGGGTGGTTGCAGATATAACTTCTATATCAGGGGAATAGGGGTAGATAATTCCCTGATACGGAAGTATATTTATAGAGACAGAATCCTTATACTTAGAATCAACAAAAGTAAAAAAGACAAGCATTTCAATTACATTTTCACAAAATGCAATGTCATAAGGAGGAAAAAACGATGAAAGAGTTTAAAGAGATTGAAACAACAAAGGAAAACGGAGAAACAAAAATGAACATGAAAGAAACATCGAAAAAAGCAGCGAAAAAAGTGAAAACAATTTGTATTAGCCTGGTTGTTGGAATTGTCATTGGAGCAGTTGGTGGAATTAATATTTACAATTCAATGACTAAGACAGAAGTTACCAATGATTATATTTCTGGAAAACTGGAAGACGTTGGTGAACTCGCAACACAGCAGGTTACCTATTCGTCCACAGAGCAGATGGAAGATGGAAGTATTCCGTTTATTAATAAGAAAAGTTTTTTGATGCATTACAGCGCAACTTTAAAAGCCGGAATCCAGATGGATGAGGTGAAAGAAAAGATTACAGACAAAGAAGTAATTGTTACGATTCCACATGCAAAAGTGTTAGGAAAACCACAGGTGGATCCGGATTCCATCAAGTTCATGGATGAAAAGAGAGCCATTTTTAACTGGCAGACAAAAGAGGATGCCAAGAAGGCAATTTCTTTAGCAGAAAAAGATATAGAGAACAATGATGATATAGATACATCCTCATTTCTGGAGAAAGCAGATGACCATGCAAAAGAACTGATCCATAAGATCCTTGACGGCTCGGTAGGCGGACGTAAGGTCGTAGTACAGTTTAAATAGAGGTCTGATTTTTAATGGTGAGCCCGTCTACTTCAAAACAAGTAAGCCATGGATAAGTTACATAATTTACAGAAATATCTCCCGTGGCAATAACTCCATCAGAGCGATAATACACATTACCAAGAGGACTTCGCTCGCAGACATAACCATCTGCCAGTAAGTCCTCTTTTTTCTTATCAGTAAATCCTACTGATATCTCCAGACGCGGAGGCGCACATCAACTGGTAATCTTTTCTATCGAGAGAAGAATATCTTTGTGATTATATTTCTGCATATAAGCGATAGCTTCTGGATTGAGATGAACCATATCGTGTGCCCTCCTGTCTGAGTTTATGTTTATTAATTTCCATTATAAACGTTCAGAATTATCGTGCAAGTGGATATATTCAGCAACAGAACGGTCGAATGTTTTAATGTGATGGAATAACCAGTCTACAACGTTACGTTTTACCTGTTCAATAAATTGCTCATTCGGACCTTCATTTTCATTGAGAAAATCATACAGCTCCTGAATAGATTTCTTGAACTCTTCATGTTTTGCATGATGATTTGCTAGCTCAGGATATGCAACTTTTTCCTGAAGAGTCTCTTCCTCTTTAAAATGAAAATCTGTATATGCGTCAAGATAATCGAGCATTTTAATTGCTTTTATTTTCCCGTCGCCGGATTCACAGGCAGTCACAAACTGCTGGATACGATCAATCAGTTCTTTATGCTGTGTGTCAATTGTTTCATTCCCTGTAATTAAATTATTATCAAAAGTAATTGTCATAATAAAAACCTCCGTATTTTCGTTGAAAGACTCATATATCTGCCCTATAATAGCTATTAACAAAGATCCGGGTTCATATCCTTAATTGCCGGGCATATCAGAGAGAAGGGCAAAATATATGAAATTAGAACAGTTGCAGATATTTCATAACCTGACAGAAGATGAGATGCAGAAAAGCTTGATCTGTTCTCAGGCTGTCGTACAGAAATATCAAAAAAATGAATATATATTCAGGCAGGGTGACCGCCCTGAAAAACTTTATTTTCTGTTAAATGGAGATGTGGAAGTCGGCAGTATCAATCTGAATGGTAAAGTCACAAGAATCGGTCAGGTAACAGAAGGAGAAGATTTTGGCGAAATTGAATTGTTTCTCCATCAATCGGCTTATTCGGGCTATGCAAAAGCTAAAAATGAAGTAAAAGTTCTGGAAGTATCGAAAAATTTTTTTGGAGGCAGATGCGGAAATAATTGTGTTCATCACAGCAAAGTTGTTTTCAATATGCTTCAGGTCTTTGCAGAAAAAGCCGATAAAAATAATCATCAAATTGAAGTACTGACCAGTGGAAATCTCCGTCAGCGAGTTGCTACATATCTTCTGGAAAACTGCAATGCAGATAATCAAGTGAATTTGCAAATGAATCGTGAAGATCTTGCATCTTATCTTAATACAACCAGACCATCGTTATCGCGGATGCTTCTTAACCTTCAGGAAGAAGGAACGATCCGTCTGGCAGGTAGAAAGACAATTGAGGTTTTGGATCATGCGTCTTTGCAGTTAGAAGAATAGCGCAATTGCTTTACATCAAACGGAACTTGGTTTGCCCGGAAGAAGCATTAAGCTTCTTCTGGAACAAATACTTCTTTTCCCATTCCACAGATCGGACATACCCAGTCGTCCGGCAGGTCTTCAAAAGGAGTTCCCGGTGCAACACCATTATCTGGATCTCCAACAGCTGGATCATATTCATAGCCACATGGTTCACATACATATTTTTTCATAATTAAAATCTCCTTTTTTTAATTTATAAGTTAAGGTGTTGTTTCTTAACTTGTGATTGTAGTATAACGAAGAATGAAGAAAATAGATGTAACAAATGTTACGAAAAGGAAATTATTGTAAAAAGTTTAAAAATATCCTTTAAATATCTTTAAAAATATCCGTTTGAGGACTTTTTATTGGACAGCTATGGAAATAGAGTATAACCAGTGAGAAACAGATAGGGAAAACCAATACTTATTTTGGAAGGAGAACAAGATTATGAGAAAAGAAGGACATAGCAGCAGAGGATTTTTTGGAAATATTAATCATTATGATGCCAGCGGACATAAAATCGGAGAGAGCCGGAGAAATTTCTGGGGCGGCATGACGAACTACGATGCCAACGGACACAAAATCGGAGAAAGCAGAAGAGGCTTCTTTGGCGGTGTAAATCATTATGATAACAGCGGGCATAAGACAGGACATAGCAGTCCGGGATTTTTCAGCGGTGTGAATCATTATGATAACAGCGGGCATAAGACAGGACATAGCAGTCCGGGATTTTTCGGTGGCTGGAATCACTATGATGATTAACCGGGATTCGGGAAGAGGGCAGAAGCTATGAATGAAGACAATTTTTACCGATGATCAGATTCATGACAGACTTGTCGGAAAGTATGATGAACTGTTTGAAAATTGTGTAATAAAAGAGAGACCAAGAGCAGATTATGAGTGGCCTGATACAAATGAAGAAAGGAGTTTGCCGATGAAAAAGAAGTGTGAAGTGAAGATAGATACGCCCTATGATAGAAGAGAAAATGACTGGCTCGCATTTGCCAGACAACAGGCAGAATTTTATCAATATGCCAAGCAGTATATTGCAAATCTGCAAATAAGAACAGAAGAGATTGACCAGGAGATTGAAGAGATTGAGGATATTTTACAGGTTACGGAGGGAGAGCAGAATGATGCCGAATGTGAGACTATACTGACAGAAGAGCCGATGGTGGGGTAAAAGAAAAATGATTTATTTAAGCAGTTTTAAATTAAGCGACAGGAAGATAAAGAATCCCAATATTTATCCATATTCTGTATTCCGAGATAAATACACAGAGCCATTTGTATTTGCACCAATTACGATTTTATATGGAAATAATGGATCTGGGAAATCTACGATATTGAATCTTATAGCGGATAAGCTAGAGATAAAAGGCAGGGAGCGGGCAACAAGCAATTCTTTTGGAATAACAGATTATGTGGAACAATTTATAGAAGAATGTGGCATTGCATATGGAGAAGATGAGGATGGAGAGCCGTACTACAAGGTTCCGGATACCAGCCGTTATATAAAAAGTGAAGACGTCCTTTATGAAATTAAAAAGATTCAGCAAAGGAAGGTCTTAGGCGAGGGAATGGTTTATGACATGGTGCGGGAAGGCTGGAAGAAGCAGGAAGCGGAGAAGTTCCTGGCTTCAAAAGATGGCTATATGCAGAAACAATATATTGAATTTGCACAGGAAAAATATTCCAATGGTGAGACATCCATGCAATACTTTGATGCATATCTCCAGCCGGACGCCTTATATTTGTTGGATGAGCCGGAAGTGTCACTGTCGCCTGCCAATCAGGTGAAGCTCGCAGAAGAGATTAATAAGTTAGCCAGATTGCTTGGATGTCAGTTTATTATAGCAACACATTCACCTTTTATGCTGGGAACACTGCAGGCGAAGATCTATAATATTGATTTGAAGGAATACGAAGTTGTAAAGTGGAGCAAGTTGGAAAATATCCGATATTTTTACGATTTCTTTAAGAAGCATGAAGGGGAATTTGAGTAAACGATAAGTTCATATCTAGGGATGGGAGATCAATAAGCAGGAGGGAAAATAATTGTTGAGCATGAACAAAAAAATAATGATCGGGCTGATTATGGAAAACAGACCTTAAAGCAACTTTCTAAAGAGTTAACGAAAGAATTTGGAAAAGGTTTTTCTGTATCGAATTTTCAAATTATGCGACGCTTTTATCAAAGTTATGAAATTCAACAGACAGTGTCTGTTAAATTGTCATGGTCGCATTATTGCGAGTTACTGACGATTTCAGATCCGGACAAAAGAAGCTTTTATGAAAAAGAAGCTATTAATTCCGGGTGGTCTACACGTGAATTAAAGCGACAGATTTCTACTTCGCTCTATGAACGATTATTACTGTCAGAGGGAAAAACGAATAAGGAAACCGTTCTTGCGCTTGCAGAAAAGGAAATTGAGATGTCCACTCCGTTAGATATTATCAAAGACCCTTACGTATTTGAATTTCTGGGCGTACCAGAAAATAAGCCCATGCTAGAAAGTGATCTTGAAAAAGCGCTTGTCGCACAGATAGAGAAATTTCTTCTGGAATTAGGACGAGGTTTTATGTTTGTGGGAACGCAACAGCGTATTACATTGAACAATACTCATTATTATGCGGATATGGTTTTTTATAATAAAATTCTTCGTGCGTATGTACTGATCGAATTAAAGACAACTAAGCTTACACCGGAAGCGGCAGGACAGCTTAATATGTATCTGAATTATTATGCTGCAGAAGTGAATGATGAACATGATAACCCACCAATTGGTATTATCCTTTGTACGGACAAAGACAGTATAGCGGCTGAATATGCACTTGGTGGTTTATCTAACAATATTTTTGCTTCGCGCTATGTTTCTTATATCCCAAATAAAGAGCAGCTAATTGCACAGGTGGAAGCTGTTTTGAATGAATGGCATAAACAGAAAAAAGAATAACAGCAGAAGAAACAAGCAGGGGCTGTCGCAATTATTATCAATCAAGTGAAATATATAAAAAATTCTATATAATACTTTCAATATGCAACCATTAGTTGCTAGAAATGTTCTCTCTGGTTGGTGGAATAATCAGCTCATATTTTATAAGATATTCTTATCAAAGATAAATATACGGAGGGACATGTTATGAAATTAGGTCAAAATATCGCAATATACAGAAAGGAAGCAGGGCTTACACAGGAACAGCTTGCGGAAAAGTGTGAGGTTTCGCGACAGGCAGTAACGAAATGGGAAAGTGGTATCAGTGAACCTTCGCTAGAGAAAATAATTTGTTTGTCAGAGATATTTTCGGTAAGTATAGATACTCTTTTGAATGGGAAAAAAGAAGAAGCAAAATTAAATCATGCATATTACCGCTTTATTTATATGGCAATAATGATTTTATGGGGCGCAGATAAAGATGAAAAATTGAAAGAATCGGAGCGTGTGTTGGCTTTAAAAGCTTTGTACGAAGTTGTAGAAACGGAATTCATAAATGAACAAGGAAAAATATACGAGAAATATCTTGTGAAAAACACAACGGAAGAGGAAAGGAAAAATTACATCAGAATGCCAAATAGAATTATTACTCCAAAAGAGGAGTGGAATCCTTTTGACGATTACATAGAAGGAAAATGTGAAGTTACTGTGGGACTTCAGGAAATAGAAGAACGGCTTGAAAAGGAATTGAATGCACTGCAACCAGGAGAATAAAAGAATATATACATACCACCATTGAAGAAATCCTCGTCATTGACGGGGATTTCGCCATGTTTACACAGCTCATTCTTGCAGTGAAAAAAAGAAGAGAGTATAATTGTATGGCATATCTGAAGCAAAGTCATATTTACACTATGAAATACGCATCAAGATAAAAGATTGATAACCATACAATGAAAGGAAAGGTTTTATAATGAACATTATAGACAAATTTGGAAATATGGTGAGCAGTGCTACCTTGAAAGACTCAGAAAAAGCTCGCCGCCTTCTTCTCGCGGGATACCGCCTGCAGGAGAAACGGTTATGCCTTTTTCCGGATCGTGCACTTCCATCATCAGGTCGCTATGTGGCGAAAATAGTTATGAAAAATATTATTCAGGCACTGTCCAGACCGGAAAATTCCGCGATGGTCAGTATTTTTGTGCCGGGAGAACTGCTGACGGCAGCAGGATTAACACCGTATTCGGTTGAGGCAATGTCCTGTTTTATGGCAGGAACAAATTGTGAACAGACATTTCTTAGAAGAACGGAAGAAGAAGGATTTCCGGAGACGATGTGCTCTTATCATCGTGTGTTTTTAGGGGCTGCTCTGACAGGATTCCTGCCAAAGCCGAAATGCACGATTTATACAAATCTTGCCTGTGATGGCAATATGATGACATTCCCTTATTTGAAAGAAAAATATCATGTGCCGGGATTTTATATTGATGTCCCGTATGAGAAGAATCAGGAAGCAATCGAATATGTTGCGGAACAGCTGCGTGAGCTGACGATATTTTTGGAGGATGTAACTAAGAGAAAGATTTCCAGTGAGGCAGTGGAAAAAGCAGTTGCAAACAGTAGAAAAGCATCTGAATATTATCAGCAGCAGCTCGCACTTCGCAAAGATCATGATCCGGTGACTTCTCTGACAAATGAATTATATGCAATTTTTATGTGTCATCTTCTGGCAGGTTCAGAAGAGGCAGTGAAATATACAGAATTACTGTTAAAAGATGTGAAGAAAGCTCCAAAAGGCGGTGGTTTGCATGTCCTCTGGATGCATATTATGCCATTTTTACAGCAGCCGGTGAAAGATGTCTTCAACTATAATCCGAAGATGCACATCAGTGCCTGCGACTTTGTCGCGGATGGATTTCAGAAAATGCATGCGTCGGATCCATATGAGGCTCTGGCTGAAAAAATGGTCAATTGCATTTACAACGGAAGTGTAGATCAGAGAATCCAGGTTGCAGAAAAACTTGCGAAAGAGACGAATGCAGACGGTGGAATCTTATTTGCACACTGGGGCTGCAAAGGAACGATCGGCGCCTCTAGCTTGATAAAAAGTTCATTGGAGGAAGCAGGACTTCCAACGATGATTCTTGACGGAGACGGCTGTAACCCTGCAAATACCAGTGATGGTCAGGTGTCTACGAGATTACAGGCATTTATGGAAATGCTGGAAAAAGGCAAGGAGGATAGATAGTCATGATATATTATGTCTGTAAATATACACCGATAGAATTATTTGAAGGTTTTGGTGAAACCTGTGCCGTTCTGGAAGAAATGCCGGAGAATTTTGAAGAGTCGGATCAGATTGCACACGCAAATTTATGTGGATTCGGAAAATCTGTCATTCAGGCAGTTCTGGAAGGAAAAGCAGATGAGCTGGTTCTTGTGAATTGCTGTGATTCGATGCGCCGCGTGTATGATATTGTAAAAAATACAAAGAAATGCAAATTCATTTACATGCTGGATCTGCCTCATGACGATAATGAATGTGAAAAGGAAAAATTTGCCCGCGCAATTTGTGGATTGAAGGATGCCTATGAGAAATATTCGGGGAAAACATTTGACAAAACACGATTTATAAATAGTTTTGCAACATTTCATGCAAAAAATAATCCTTATATCGGAGTGATGGGGGTACGCGTCAGTGGCGTTTTGGAAGAAATGATCCAGGAAAATATACAGATGGATGTGAAAAACCTTACTTGTACAGGAGGAAGAAAACTATCTGTATTGCCGGATGAAATGAAAAAACTGGATGAAAATGAATTATTTCTTGCATATGCGGATGCACTTCTTGGACAGCTTCCGTGTTTCCGTATGAACCAAAGTTCCAGAAGAAATGAGCTTTATCTCGATCCGAACCTGAAAGGAATTATTTATCATACGATCAAATTCTGTGATTATTATGGGTTTGAATATGCAAGTATAAAGAAGAATATGAAAGTTCCACTTCTTAAAATAGAAACTGATTTTACAAGCCAGAGTGCCGGACAGCTGTTGACGAGGATTCAGGCTTTTTCAGAAACAATTGAAGGATCAGAAGATATGGATGCAGCAAAAGGAATCAGCGAGGAGGCAAAAGAAAAAATGAAATCAGGAGTCTATTATGTAGCGGGAATTGACAGTGGATCAACAAGTACAGATGTTGTTATTTTAGATCAGGATGGAAAAATCAAATCTACGATGATCATTCCGACCGGCGGCGGTGCGATGATGAGCGCGGAGAAGAGTTTAGAGAAAGCAGTAGAGAAAGCCGAAATTAACAAGGATGATATCGTGCGTATTGTCACAACCGGATATGGACGTGCTTATATTGACAGCGGTGATGACAGTATCACGGAGATCACCTGTCATGCGAAGGGTGCGCATTATCTGAATCCGAATGTCCGCACGGTCATTGATATCGGTGGACAGGATATTAAAGCAATCAGTATTGATGAAAACGGAGCGGTTACGAATTTCCTTATGAATGATAAATGTGCAGCCGGAACCGGACGTTTTCTGGAAATGATGGCGAGAACGCTTGGAATGCCGCTGGAAGAGATGAGTACCAAAGGTCTGGAATGGAAAGAAAATATCGTTATTTCCAGCATGTGTACTGTATTTGCCGAATCAGAAGTGGTGTCACTTGTTGCGCAGAATAAAAATGTTGCAGATATTATCCACGGATTAAATGTGTCTGTAGCATCGAAAGTCGGTGCACTTGCAGCGCGTCTCGGCAAGAAAAATCCGGGTGAATATATGATGACCGGAGGAGTTGCGAAAAATAAAGGTATTATTCAGGCACTGGAAGAAAAGCTTGGAGCAAAACTGTATATTTGCGATGAAGCACAGCTTTGCGGAGCGCTTGGAGCAGCATTATTTGCATATAAGAAATGCAAAAACGAGGAATAAAAATGACGAAAGAAGAATGGTATGAGCAGTTATTTGACCGGTTGGAACATTCCAAATTCCGTAGCGGTTTTCATTTGAAAAAGAAAGATATTGATTATATTAATGAAAAAGGACTGGATACGATCCGGGAGCATGCAAGAGACTTTATCGCAAAGCGGGAAGCACCGGCAGTTATTCCAAATGATGGGAAACAGACACCAATGCAGGGACATCCGGTATTTATCGCTCAGCATGCGACAGCTACCTGCTGTCGGGAATGTATCCGCAAGTGGCATAAGATGCGCCCTGGACGGGAATTAAGCCCGGTACAGCAGGAGTATCTGGTGGATGTGATCATGACGTGGATTCAGAAAGAGATGGAAGCATATAAAAACGTGCATAAGAAGTAAAGCTGGCATTTCTGTAAGTATAGGCAGATAGTAAGGAGAATGCAGATGGAATATACAGTTATCCGTTCCGGAAGAAAAACGGTGGCAATTCAGTTAAATCAGGACTTAACGGTAACAGTACGGGCACCATGGCGTGCTTCCAAAAGCGAGATTGAACGAATCTTACAGGAGAAAAAACCATGGATCGAAAAGCATCTTGCTCAGATGAGAAGAAGAAAAGAGCATTATGATGCATCCGGAACGGATAAATTGACTGATGAAGAGATACAAGAATTAGCGAACAAAGCATTGAAGTACATACCGGAGCGGGTGGCATATTTTTCAAAAATCATAGGAGTTACTTACGGAAGAATTACGATTCGTAACCAAAAGACAAGATGGGGAAGCTGCAGCAGCAAGGGGAATCTGAGTTTTAACTGTCTGTTAATGCTTGCCCCACCGGAAATCATAGATTATGTTGTCGTTCATGAACTTTGCCACAGAAAAGAAATGAATCATTCAAAAAATTTCTGGAGAGAAGTAGAGAGGATACTTCCGGATTATAAAAAATCGGTGTTGTGGTTAAAGAATGAAGGCAGTATGATAATGGCAAGGCGGTAGAAAAGTGTGTTGTATACGGCATAGAAGTAAGAACGGAGGAAATGGAAATGAGTAAAGCAGACAGGGCAGAAGAATTATTCAGAATGGGTTACAATTGCAGTCAATCTGTTTATGCAGCTTTTGCAGAAGAGCTTGGTATAAGTATCGAAGAGGCGGCGAAAAAAGCCAGTCCATTTGGAGCAGGATTCGGAAAACTTCGGGAAGTGTGCGGCGCTGTGACGGGGATGACTATGGTACTTGGCGAGCTATATGGATATGAGAATCCGAAAGATGCCGCCGGAAAGAAAGAGCTTTATGCACTTGTGCAGAAATTATGTGGCTCTTTTGAAGAATCGGAAGGAAGTCTGATTTGCAGAGAGCTTCTCGGTTTGAAAAAAGGAGAAGCTCTAGAAGAGCCTGCAGTAAGAACAGAAGAATATTATCAGAGCAGACCTTGTGTGAGAGCCTGTAGAAGAGCAGCAGAGATTCTGGAAACTTATATAGATTCATGCGTTGCATGACGCGCATCTCGCATCAAGAATGCCGAAGACATTCTTGCAAAATTTAGAAAAATAAGATGTATGGAGACAAATTTTCAGATGTTAAATATAATCGAAATAAATGACTTTCATTGTTCGGAGCTGGATATTTATGCCAGATATACCGAGGCGCAGTTGCTGAATAAAGATCATCCGGAAGACGGAATATTCATTGCGGAAAGTCCCAAAGTGATTGGCAGGGCACTGGATGCAGGATATGAGCCAGTGTCTGTTCTTGTTGAAAAGAAGCAGATAAAGGATAATGAAGAAACAAAAAAATTGCTTCAAAAATTTGAAAATACAGAAGTTCCGGTTTTTACTGCGGAATTTGACGTACTGTCGAAGCTGACAGGATTCAAGCTGACAAGAGGCATGTTATGTGCAATGAGACGGAAGAAACCGGTGAGATTTCATGATGTGTGTGCGGGAAAGCAGAGGATTGCGATACTGGAAAATGTAATGAATCCCACGAATGTCGGTGCTATTTTCCGCTCGGCAGCAGCCTTAAATATGGAAGCAGTGCTTCTGACACCGGGATGCAGTGATCCCTTATATAGAAGAGCGTCCAGAGTCAGCATGGGTACTGTATTTCAAGTGCCATGGACATTTATTCAGGATGATAATGAAATGCGCTGTGAGCGGGAGAATCTCTGGCCAGAGCAGGCAATCATGGAGCTTAGAGATTTGGGTTATAAGACTGTGGCGCTTGCGTTGACGGATGATTCTGTCAGTATCGATGATCCGGTATTAGTGCAGGAAGAAAAGCTGGCAGTAATCCTGGGCACCGAAGGTGAAGGACTTATGGATAAGACCATCGAGTTGTGCGATTATACGGCGAAAATACCGATGAGCCACGGCGTAGATTCCCTGAATGTCGCAGCAGCGAGCGCGGTTGCGTTCTGGCAGCTGGGGCGAAAGTAGAATAAGAAAGTAGAAATCCTTTGGCAGGTGAGAGGATTTCTACTTTTATTCTACATAGAAAATTGATAATTCTCAGAAATGCTATACAATAGTATTAGCAAGTAACGGAGGATAATCATGAAGGACTATAGTTTGGGAAATTTTATCAGTGCATTAAGAGAGAAAAAAGGCCTGTCTCAATATCAGTTGGGTGCACTCGTAGGTGTCACAGATAAAGCAGTGTCAAAGTGGGAAAATGGAGCTTCTAAGCCAAGAATCAACACAGTAAAAAAACTGGCACAAGTATTAGATGTGGGCATAGACGAGCTGTTGACTTGCGAATATGCTACTTTCGGTAGAAAAAGGAAGGACCTATTTGCAATGAAAAATGATATATTAAAAATAGCAGAAGAGAGGGTAAAAGAAATATATGGAGAAAACCCACCGCTTGATGTAGTAAATCGTTTTCAAACAGAAGAATTGCTACTTGAAGATCGAGAAATTCTTTTATGGATGGGCTTCTTTGGAAAATTGCAGGAAGTGTTTGAAAAGGATAATGGATATGCGCTTGTACGCGGAGGTCAGTTGGGTGCATCTTTTATTGCGTGGATTTTGGGTGGAACCATTGTTAATCCATTACCTGCGCACTATTATTGTCCTGCATGTAAAAAGATGGAGTTTTTTAAAGAAACAAAATGTGGAATTGATTTACCGGATAAAAAGTGTTCCTGTGGTGAAAAGCTAAAAAAAGATGGATTTGGAATTGCTACTGTAAATATATTTCCATTAAGAAAATGGATGGAGATTACAGTTTCAAAAAATGGAACAGGATTGGTAAAAAAATGTTTGGATAATTATTTTAAAGAATATGGTGTGGTGCGAGAAGTTATAATTTCTAACAACGTTAAGGGCGAGGATGCATTTGATCGATTTAACGTCAAAAGGTATATGGTAGTTTCGGAAGAATTGAATAAACGATTTCCAGAAAAAATTGTCAGATTGTCATTCGAGGAATATTATAATACAGCACATGATATATTAGGCATAACGGTTGTAGAAGCGGATAAAAGCGTTGAGTTTAAATATGTAGATATAGAATTTTCAAAGAAACAGATAAAAGAATATTACAATTATGCTAAAGAAAACGATATTTTTGATGATCCTGTCAGAAATATACATTTACCAAAGATTTTAGCAGATATAAAGGAACCAAGTTTCGGCGATTTGGTTGCAATAAATGGCTTTTTGCATGGGACAGGAGTATGGGAAAATAATGCAGAATATTTATACAAAAAAGGCATTCCATTGCAGGATATGATTTATTGTTGTGAAGATGTGTATTCTTATTTATATGATAAACTTAAAGGCGTAAATTCTGATAATCTTTCTGGTCTTATTTGTGAAATAAAAAATTCTGTATGTAAGGGAAAATATTTGAAAAATACAATGCCGCAAGAAATAGAAAAACTTCTTGATGAGAATGAAGTACCTGAATGGTATATAGAAAGCATGAAAAAAATACGATATTTGTTTCCAAAAGCACATATAATAGCTTCGTTAAAAAAGGATATAGAGGAATTTCTTATATTGGAGAAAAATAGGAAACTGTATTAAAAGCCGATGAAAATAATTTGTGTCCGTATCACAAGAGGAATCATGGACGTCTATTTTTTATTGACAACATGATTCCTTTTATATTATTATAAATTAACGCAATGCGTATATTAGCTAGGAGGAGAATAAAAATGAGCAGAGGAAGAGAAGTAAAAGAATTAAGAGAAAAGATGGGAATGAACAGACGGGAATTTAGTGATTATTATGGAATACCATATCGTACAGTTCAGGATTGGGAAGCGGAGAAGCGGGAGCTGCCGGAATATTTGCTGCGATTGCTGAAATATAGAGCAGAGGCAGAGTGTAGGATTAGAAGTGAAGATGAATAGGCAGGGCAGGGAGGTAAATTTGGAAAGAAAAGTAGATGTAGTAGAGGATTTAGATGGCAAGAAAACAGTATTTATTCATGATATTTTGTTTAAAGGGAAACGAACAATAAATTGGGGTGAGGTTGAACGGTATTTAAAACGATATGTGGGAGAAATTTACACTGTTGCTGCTAGCAATGATGTTGTTTATATTGGTCCTGATTTACCAGATGAATATGCACATTCTAATTATACACATATTTTACGGGGAACAAATGCTAAAGCAAAAGCAAATGCAGTGCAAGGATTGCCAGAACTCATGGAAGTAGCAAATGGAAAGAGCTATACAGAAAATTACAAAACGAAACATAATACAGATGCTATGTATGGTTGGTACCGTTATGAGTCAAGATTTGCTTTACCTGTGTTTGATGCCAACGGGGAGATTACAAGATATAATATTTTTAATGTAATTATGGTTATCAGACATGCGAAGGACGGGAAAAAGTATCTTTATGATATTATAAACATAAAAAAAGAAACGAGCACCCTTTTCCAGTCCGAAGACATTACTCAGTAAAAAACCCATTTCTTGTGTTGTATTATAACCGGATGATGCTAAAATGTCAACTACAATAGATGTGATTTAGCTTAGAGTGACAGGATTCACAGTTTGAATGTGTTTATGCTTATTATGAAAAAATAAATAAAGTGGCTTAATTCATAAATGAAATTAAGACAAAAAATTTTATACTACAAGTTCAATGACAGGTGAGATACTCTCCTTTACAATTGTTTTTAGGTGTGGTAGACGCATATGTGAAAGAAAATACCACAGAACTTGTGGATCCGTTGGATGTAAAGAAGAAGGTTGAACTTTTGGAAGAAAAGAGGAATATTCTGCTTACAGAACTGGACACACAGATTAAAGTATCCAACGCAACTACTTTTATTGAAATAGAATAAAAAGATTGCTTGCATTACGAAAATCCTGAACTTAGTTTCCCTGTAACAGGGTTAAGTTACAAGAAGAATATGCAAATTCTGATTAAATAGGATAGCTCAAGGAAGCGGCGCAATGGGTAGCGCATATGGCTGATAACCATATTGTTGCGGGTTCGAGTTCTGTCTTCATAAAACTGAGTTTATGAATAGTATTAAGAACATAAGGACAGTTAATCATTTTTTGTAATATTTAAACTGTAAAGCGTGAATAGTTAATGATTTTGCTTTTGAATAGTTATGGATAAACAGAAAACTTTTCTTCAGGCATAGAGATATGCTGAAATCCATGGAACAGGTTGGGGTGTTAAATTAATTGACCGAGGATCAGCCTCATGGCTGTAATGCAGGCAATATAAGATAAATAGTGAGCAAAGGATTTATACTATGAGTATAATGACTTCTTCGATAATGCAGATATAATAGAAGACAACAAGATACAATGTTTAAGATAGATGTGGATGAAAGATCAATAATGTTTACGAATAAGGAAGTGATAGAATGATTTATATAACTGGCGACTGTCATCGGAATTTTGAGAGATTTAATACAAGGAATTTTCCAGAACAAAAGGAAATGTCAAAAGAAGATTATGTAATTATCTGTGGAGATTTTGGAGGAATCTGGGATCAGGAAGAGGAAAGTAAAGAAGAAACAATGCTCATGGACTGGCTGGATTGTAAATCATTTACCACTTTATTTGTAGATGGTAATCATGAGAATTTTGACAGACTCTATGAGTATCCGGTAGAGGAATGGCATGGCGGAAAAGTTCATAAGATCAGACCATCTGTCATTCACCTGATGCGCGGCCAGATATTTGAAATTGAAGGAAAAAGTATATTTACATTTGGTGGTGCGAGCAGTCATGATATTGATGGAGGGATTTTGGATCTGGACGATCCTGACTATAAGAACAAGAAGAAAAGGCTTGATCGCGGATGGAAGCCTTATCGACTTAATCATGTGAGCTGGTGGCAGCAGGAGCTTCCAGCCATAGAAGAGATGGAAGAGGGACGAAAGAATCTGACAGCACATGATAATTCGGTGGATTTTATCGTGACACATTGCTGTGCGTCGAGCACACAGATTCAGTTAGGCGGAAGTATGTACAAGCCAGACATATTAACAACTTATTTTGAAGAGATCAGGCAGAATACAAAGTTCAAGAAATGGTTCTTCGGGCATTATCATGATAATCAGAATGTGAGTGCGGAAGAGATATTGCTCTATGAGCAGATTATAAGAATTGTGTAACAGGAGATAATTAGAAATTAAGCCGGCTAGAGCAGAGATGTTCTGGCTGGCTTTATTGCTATAAAAAAAGAATGCGGATGTAGAACTTGAGCAATTGAATAAAAGGGTGGTGACAACAAATTTAAAAGGTTAATGGAAATTTTTGGTGAATACAGAAAACGCTATATAAATTCCAGTGTAGTAATGATACAATTAATATAAGAATGTTTAATTGCGGTTTACGGCGCTCAGCAGTCACTATTCCGTTTTAGAACGACCGCTTTCCGAAGTGAACTTGATGTGCCTGTGTTAAAGCGAGAGATAATGGAAGAATTAGACACAGAAGTAACTGTTGGAGAATGGATTGAAACAATAGAATATGATTATCCGATGTTTCATCTTTCCATGGATTGTTTTTGGTGTGAGATTGTAAAAGGGAATTTGGTGTTAGAGGAACATGAGGCAGCAAGATGGTTAAGTGAAGAGCAGCTAGATGAAGTAGAATGGTTACCGGCAGATGTGACACTTATTGAGAAGATTAGAAAGGAAATGAATGGGTAATAGGGTATGATTTCAGCAAAACCAACTAAAAATTTTGTATAGAGGTAGATTTTTCACGGCGGACTGAAGCATATATAAGAGGATGAGTTATGAGGAAAAAGAGAATTATATTAAAAAGAAGTATTTCTGCATTAGTAATTGGTGCAGTGACGATTTCAATTCTGGCAGGAGCGACATCCGCATCAAGCAGCGTGAATGCAGATGATGCGACGGCAAGTGTAGCTGTGTTTGAAAATCTGTTGAACGATCGCTCTTTTGTAGTCGATACATTTACGCAAGATACGATGCCGGAATCTAATCCATATGGAAGACTGGATGGAGTTGCAAATACAGATTATCTGTCTACGGATTTTCTGAAACAATATGAGAATGATCCGATTTTTAAAAGTGGTGTGAGTCTTTATTACAGAATGAACCATACAGGGGAGACAATCAGTGAGATTCCATCGGTACTTCTGGATGTTTTTGCAACGGATGCAGACTGGACAAAATTCTGCGCTGGTGCAAAGAGCAAAAATTATGATTCTCTGCTAACAAGCATTTATCAGAATGATTACAAATCCGTTTCAGGTAATTCTATTGGCAGTGAAGAGGAAGGTATGCAGACATTGCGGGCATATTCTGATTTATTGGACAATTCAAAAACCAAAGATGCATCAAAATGGTTGAATGACTATTTAGGAGCCATTACAGATGTTAATGATATAGATAAATATAATTACCTGTTAAAAAATACGGAGCTATACGATGAAAATCTGACAAAGTATGTATCAAATGTGAAAAAAACATTGCTTCAGGCATCAAAAAATTCAGATGGCAAAAAAGAGATGAAAGATTTTTCGGATTTGTATGAAGCGCAGTTTTATGCGGATTACGGCGCGGGCGATATACCGCAGAAATGGGATGATCAGTATAAGACCATGCAGATTGATAAATATGGCAGCAAAATTAAGAAAATTGCCAAAAGCGTAAAAACAGTGATCAGCACAGGTGTATCAACCGTTAATAATATCGTGATGATGGAAAATCTCTACAGAAATCAGGAGTCCATGCACGATACGCTGGTACGTGTACGCAGTAATGCAACGAAAAATAATGATAACACATTTATCCGTGCGTCATCTTCTTATCTGAGTCTGCTGGAATCCGATGAGCTTGGTGACAATGTTATTAGAAGTGCAGCGCTGAAATCTATTTACGATTATGGCAGCGACGAGCTTGGCAAATATGTATGGGACACTGCAAAGGGTGGTGTCAGAGATGAAGCTGCGATTATGGTTGCCAGAAAAACAGGGATGGACACATTGAGCTCCAAAATGGCGGTATCTGCAGCAGTCGGCAGAGCCAATGCGATACTGGCTGTAGGAAAAGACCTTATTAATTATGGAACCGGTTTTGATGATGTCTGTGAAAAAATATATTTAATGAAATATCTGCAGGAAATAAAACAGTACGCAGTTGATGCATTTAATGATGATAAGAATAATTATAATAAATATAAAAGTCAGGCTGATATGAAAAATATGGATATCTGGGCATCGGCAGCAATAGATGATCTGCAATTTATTAAAAGAATTGTGCTGCTCCAGAATGATCTGGGATACCAAACTGCAAATGCGCAGATTGGCAGCAAATATGGAGAAATCCTTTCGTGGATTGATGGATGCAATGACGCAGCAGGATTGGAAGCAAGATACACGAATCTTCAAAATGCACTTGTGGATACGACGATCAATCCGGTTTCCACAAATCCGATTTCAGTTGACGAAGGCTGCACTTTGCAGATTATCCACTCAACAGACAGTGACTTGCAGACATATGCAGTTTATACGAACAGAAGTGGACAGAAGTGTTCCATTGCAGAATTTGAAAATGTGATGCTTGCCGGTATTCGGATCAACGGTGGTACATTGAAGATCAGTGACCAGTCGAAAGAAGAAATGAAGTTTAATGGTTTATTTGTAACGGATAAGGCAGGAAATCTTGAAATTACCGGCAACGGCGGAGAGATTTATGTCGGCAGACTGGATATCAATGGATTTTTACAGATAAATGATAAATGCTCGAAAAAGATTAATGTAGCAAGTAACCTTAATATCAGAAACTATGTAAGCATTAAGAACATGGATATCCATGTGGCTGGAAACTGCAATGTGGCTGGAAGTCTGGAATTTGCTAGCAGTGAACTGGTTGTAGATGGAAATATGGAGGCTGACAATGGGTATTTGCAGATGCAGGATACAGAAGACAAACTGCTTGTGAAAGGGAATCTGACGTTAGGTGAAACATATGGAAGCAGTAAGGGGGAGTGTTTAACAAATGGAACAGTAGAAGTAAAAGGAGATTTCACCTCGAACTATAAGGAAACAGGCTCCAACTGGTATGGCTATTATGAGACAAATATGCATAAGACGATATTTTCAGGAGAGAAGACACAGAAGATTAGCTTTAAAGAGCCAAGTCGGGTAAATAGATTTAGTGAGAATCTGGAACTTCAAAATACAGACATTAATTTTGCAACTCCGCTCTATTCATTGACGCTGAATCAGGATACCGTATTGATTCACACAGATTTGTTAAAGATTAATGAGTTCCTGAATCTGAACGGACATAAACTGGCAACTACAGGAAAAACAGAGTGTAGCAATGTAGCCGAAAATGGTGGAACATTAGAAGAAAATCCGAAATTTGGACATAATTATTATAATCAATTGAAACCGGCTGATTTAAAAGATCATGATATTAAATATGCGGATGAAGCGTGGGTATGTACAAGCTGTGGAAAAATATTTACGGATGCAGAAGGAATTGTGGAATATGATCCAGATCCATGCAAAGACGGCCATACAATCGTGATTGATCAGGGAAAGGCGGCAACCTGCACTACCGACGGACTTACAGAAGGCAAGCATTGCAGCGTCTGCAAAACCGTTCTTGTACCACAGGAAGTAATTCCTGCAAGTCATAATTGGGAAGAAGATTTCACAATTGACAAAGAACCAAGCTGCACAACGGAAGGAAGAAAATCTATCCATTGCAAGAAATGTGGCGAAACAAAGGATGAGCAGGTTATTCCGGCAACAGGTCATGATTTTACCGAATGGGAGACGATTGAAGAAACCAGTTGCACAAAAGAAGGAATTACACAGCGCCGATGTAAAATTTGTGGCTTCACAGAGACGAAAAAACTGGATAAAAAGGCGCATGAATGGGGAACAGAATATACGGTAGATCAGCCGGCAACATTTGCAGCAGATGGAAGTAAGTCTATCCACTGTAAGAATTGTGAAACGATTTCAGAAGCAATCGCAATTCCAAGGATAAACTCTGTAAAAATTTCGGCAACGGCTTATACTTATTCAGGTGGAGTAAAAACACCGTCTGTAACAGTAAAAGATGCGAACGGAAATGCATTGCACAACAAAACAGATTATATAGTGCAATATGCATCCGGCAGAAAAAATGTAGGAACATATAAAGTAATTGTAACTTTTAAAGATAATTACAGTGGTAAAAAGACGTTATCATATACCATTAATCCGAAAGGCACCGCTATAAGCAGTTTAAGTAAATCGAAAAAAGCATTTACTGCAAAATGGAAGAAGCAGAGTGCACAGACATCCGGTTACCAGTTACTCTATTCTACAAATAGTAAGTTCAAATCCCGAAATAAGTATGTCACAGTCAGCAGTTATAAAACAACTTCGAAAACTATTAAAAAGCTGGCGGCAAAGAAGAAATATTATGTGAAAATCCGTACTTATAAGAGTGTTTCCGGTAAAAAATATTATTCCGGATGGTCGGCAGCAAAAACAGTAGTGACGAAATAAGAGCAGAAAGGATAAAGCACATTATGAACAAGCTGGTGATATTTGACGCTGCTGGCAACGAAATCGGGATGATACTTCAAAAAGTAATAGAAAAATCATACGTAAAGGGATATATTTGAACATAGGAATGAAAAAGAAAAAAGAATTAAGTGAACAGTTGAATATCGTCATATTTCTGCTGCTTGTGATTGCCGCATTGGTCTGTCGCTGGCTGGGGAAGATGAGCGCCGGTCGCATCTTCTTTGGCACACTTCGGACGGTGATCTACATCGGCTTATATATCGGGTGGGCGATCAGCATTCATAAGAGAGTCATTCAAAAATCAGTGAGAAATACATTGCTGTTAGTCGCAGGTCTGATGGTATTTTGGTTTGTTGTACGCACGACAAAATATTTTTTCACCTATGATCTGCAGATCTCGCGCTACCTTTGGTATTGCTACTACATACCAATGCTGTTTATTCCGCTGACTGCATTGCAGGCGGCATTTCTTCTTGGTCAGCCGGAAGAATACAGGCTGCCGGGGTGGCTGAAAGGATTATGCATTCCGACGGGGATTCTTAGTATATTTGTGCTGACGAATGATCTTCACCAGCTTGTCTTTGCCTTCCCGGAAGGAGCGGCATGGTCGGATAGCAATTATACATATGGATGGGGCTATTATGCAGTGATTTTGTGGGAAATTGTCTGTGCATTGATCGGCTTCCTTTTGATGCTCTATAAATGCAGACATTCCCGAAAGAAGAAATATTTACCGCTGATCGGAATCAGTGCAACTGTACTTTACGCAGTCATTTACGTAAGCGGTGTGGAATGGATGAAGAAAATAGGTGGAGACATTACCGCAGTTTTATGTTTATTTTTTGTGGGCATACTGGAAAGCTGTGTACGTTGCGGATTGATCCAGACAAATACAGGGTATGAGCGGCTGTTTGAAGTCTGCACATTGGGAGCCCAGATTACAGATCAGGACTATAATGTCTGCTACACATCCTCCAATGCAATGCCTTTATCTAAGAAAATAATGAAGGAAGCGATGGAGAAAGAAGTCGTGATCGATAAGAAGACACTGATACAGAACCGGGATATCCTGGGCGGTCATGTCCTCTGGCAGGAAGATATCGAAGACATCATCCAGCTTCTTGAGAGACTGGAAGAAAACAGAAAGACAATCGAAGAAAGTAACTGTATTGAGCAGGAAAATTATCAGACAAAGGCAGCCATCAATATGCTGCGTGAGAAGAATCGCTTATTTGACAAGCTACAGACACAGACCGCAAAACAGATCGATCTGTTAAATGACCTGCTCCACCACTATGACGAGGAAGAAAATCAGGAGAAAAGCCGTAGGCTTTTAGCGAAGATCAGTCTTGTCGGAACGTATATAAAAAGACGCGGAAATCTGGAATTTATCGAAGAGAGATCAAAAATATCCGATGCCGCCGAACTGGAAGCCTGCATAGAAGAATCTTTTTCCAGCTTGCGATTGATGGACATCGACTGTGCCTGTTCGTTCCCAACCGGTGAGGAGATTTATGTAAGTGACGCTGTGTCGATGTATCAGTTTTTTGAAACAGTGGTGGAAAAATGCGTGGACACATGCGATTCTCTGTGGATAAAGCTTCGAAGCCAGGGAGAAAAGCTTCTCTTCTGTATGGAAATAGAAAGCAAGATGGATCTTACCATTTTTTCGAAAATGGTGCAGTCCTGTACATGTGAAGATGGGATATGGCGTTTTACATTTGCCGTGGAAAAGGCAGGTGAACCGTAATGCAGACATTTTTAATGATCGTTATTTTATTAAGTCTCGTAGTGAATATGATTCTGTTGTTTGCTTTTCAAAATATGAAGCTGGATGATCGAAAATGGTATATCAACATTGCACTTTTTGTGTTTTTATTTCTGCTTTTAAATGCGTTGGCCTATTCATTCGAGGCGGACCATGGAGGAGAAATATATTTGCAAATGCCATCTGTTCCGATCGGAGTATGGTGGTGTGTTGTCGGTGTGATCGATGCGTTACTTATCTGGGAAGGACTTCGGCTGAAAAAGATGAGAACAGAAACTATCAGGCAAAATTCCATCAAAGAGGCGATGAACGTACTGCCGATCGGAATCTGTTATTTTATGGATGATGGAATGTTGAAGCTTTGCAATGAGCAGATGTATCGCCTTTTTCAGACGCTCACTCACAGAGATCTGCAAAAGCAAGAAGAATTAAAAGAAGCGCTTCAGCAATGTGAGCGCTACGGTGTGAGTCGGATCAACAACAAAGAAATCTACCTTTTCCCTGACGGGAAGGCATGGAGCTATCGGGAAAATGAAGTGACAGATCGAAAGGGAAAGGTATATACAGAAGCTATTTTTCTGGACATTACGAAACAATATGAGGAAAAAATAAATCTGACAAAGCAGACCGAAAAGTTAAAAGAAATATCAAAAGAACTCCGCTATCTGTCGGACAATGTATTGATCCTGACACGTGAGCGGGAAGTGCTTGCGGCAAAGACAAAGCTTCACGATCAGATGGGAGCCGGTCTTACTGCGATCCGCCAGAGTCTGACGCAGGAGAACTCAGATTATAAAGATGCGGTGCGCTTGCTTCGGCAGGCCGTAAATGCAATCTGGAATGACAACCAGTATCCGCTGGAAGAAGGCGATTTTGAAAGATTTCTGCAGGATGCAAAGACACTTGGCGTGGAGGTAGTGTGCGAGGGAACATTGCCGGAGTCAGAGGAACTGGCTAATATCTGCGTCCTTGCAATGCGCGAGTGTCTGACAAATGGCGTCTGCCATGCCGGTGCGACAAAGCTTTGGATCGAGATGCAGAATGAAAATCAGCAATGTCGCATCCGTATCACGAATAACGGAGAGACACCGGATAAAGAGATTGTTCCAAAAGGCGGATTGTATAATATTTCCAGACATGTATTTGACTATGGCGGAGAAATGCAGATACAGTCATTTCCGTATTTTGCATTGACGATTGCATTTCAAAAGGAGAGAGTATGAAACAGGTATTAATCGTTGAGGATCAGAGGATGCCTCGTGAAAATATGGAGAGAGTCATTTCAGAAAGTGACAATTATACGCTTTCTGCCAGCGTAAATGGGGCAGATGTTGCACTTGCCATATGCAGAAGACAGCGTATCGATCTTATATTGATGGATGTATGTACGTCCGGAAATAAAGACGGGATCGAAGCGGCAGCAGAGATAAAGGCAGAGCTTCCAAATATAAAAATCATTATCGTAACTTCTATGGTGGAAGTCGGATATTTGCAGCGGGCAAGAGAGGCGAAAGTAGACAGCTTCTGGTATAAGGATATCAGTCCGGAAAGGCTGATCGATGTTATGGATCGAACGATGGACGGAGAGCGTGTATTTCCGGATAAAACACCGAGTGTACAGTTGGGACTTGCCGACAGTTCGGAGCTTACAGCCAAGGAAATCGAAGTGTTACGCTATGTCTGCGATGGACTCGAATACAGTGAAATCGCAGAGCAGATGAACATCTCACTGCGGACAGTGAAATTTCACATCTCGAATATTTTGTCCAAAACAGGATATGCAAATAAGACGAGACTTGCAATCGCAGTGACAAATAAGAACTTCATCATACCGAGCAGTCAGGGAAAAAATCAATAATATTCCTTGTATGTTCAGATAATATTTATCTGATAGACAAAATTCTCAGTAAAAGTAACGAAAACCTGTCCATGTGGACAGGTTTTATTTTTTGTCTCTCTGTTATAATCTATTATAAGAAAACTATGTCGTTTGAGGAGGTAAAGACCAGTAACTTAGTTGGAAAAGAAGAAGGAGGGATATGTTATGAGAAACTGGAAATCGGGACGAATATGTAACTATCTAATGAAAGGATTGTTGTTGTGCGCCCTGGTTGTAGGTGGCTGGTTCACTGCGGGTATTGGAGCGAAAGCGGAATCGCTTACTCACTCAGTGGAATTTAAATCTGAAGAATCACAAATAGTACAATTTAAGAGAGCAGATGGGCTTGAGCAGCATATTGAAGTAACGAATAATACACAGAGGCCGATGAAAGTAACATTTTCGCACAATGTTCCTATACGGAATTACCATACGGAATTAAGGATAGGCGGTCATGAAGTTGCCAGCCGTATGGCTACAGCAGTAAAGGATGCAAATGTACTATATTTATATCCGTGCCAGTGGGTAGAAAAGGCCTGTGAAGTGAAATTTACAACATCTGCACCAGCTTATACGGATATTACTATCAGCGCAGAATACATTGATCAAAAAATCGGATTCAAAGAAGACGAGATTGGTCTTACAAAAGATACAGCATATGAGATCCCGTTATCCGGACATCCGTACAGTCTTTATGAAGGTCTGACAGGAACGGGAACAGATGAACGCTGGTACAAGTTTAATGTTGCAGACAGGGCAGTAATTGATCCAAGCTTCCATCTTGTTAACAAAGAAAGAGCAACTTATTTTGGACAGAATCGTACTTTCATTCGTGTCTATGACTCTAATAATAATCAAATCTATAGCGAAGGATCCTCACAATACAATGGCAAAGAGGCGTGGGAGCCTGGAGCAAAGGTGTTAACGCGTGGAACATATTATGTATGTATATCAACAAGTAATGGTGCTTATTACCCGGCAATTTTTGATTTTAATCTGAATGGACATGACTATATTTCGGCTGAGAAGATTAAATGCTCTCATAAAGAAGTGAAAAAATCACAGTTAGGAAATATAAAGATTGTTGCTGAGACGGTACCTGCAAATTCCGATGACAAGATTGTAGAAGTATATGATCATATTTCCGGAAAGTCATGGAAGCACAACAGCAATAAAGTTACGCATAGTGAAGTTCCGGTATACAATATTAAAGCTGGTAGACAGAGCTGGCTTACATTCAAGACAAAGAATGGAAAAACCTATACAACGAATCTCTACGTACCGGCAGAGAAATTTAAAAAACCGAAAGTAATAGCTTACCATAATTATGCAAAAGTAACTGTAGGATCAGCAAAGATGATGGGTACAAATGCCAGAATTCAGATTTATAAAGGTGGCAAATGGACAACAGTAAAAACGGTAAACTATATGTACTGCCCAGATGCGATGAAAATAAAGAATTTGAAGCCGTTGACAACCTATAAGTTCCGCACACAGGCTTATGCGAATGGAACAACCGGTACACCGTCTGATGTAGTGACAGTAAAGACTGGATCTGCTGTGAAACCAGCTGTGAAGTCTATTAAGATCGTACAGAAGAAAAAGATAAAAGTAAATGGCTGGACATCTCCGGGACACTGGAGTGGAGGTTACTGGTATCCGCCGATTTATCACAAACCGTACACATGGACAAAATACAAAGTAAAAGTTACTTTGAAGAAGAAAGTTCCGAAAATCGGTGGTATGTGGATTGGTGATACATGGACAAAAGGCAATAAGACAAGCTACACTGTATGGCTGCCAAAGGGAGCACAGACAGGTAAGAAGCTGAACATTTATATGAATACAGGATTAAGCAAGAGCAATGGTCAGGGACCGCAGATTAAAAAAGTGATCAAAGCGAAGTAACGCTTCCTAAAAACACCTGAAAAACAACAAAACCGCAAGTGGCGTAAGCTGCTTGCGGTTTTGTTGTTTTGTGACTTTTGGCTCCATTGCTACAATGAATAATTTCCTGCGAAATTGATTATATACTGTCCTTTAGGACGGGGTGAAAAAGAAATATATATGTTATACTTTATTTACAAATAATATATTGTGCTTGAATTATCAGACAAAATGGATGATTGTCTTCTGATGAGTGGAAAATCATCCTGAAAAGTATTATGCAAAGGAGGCGTAGATGATATGAAAACAAAAAGACAAGGACAGAGTAAATTATTTGTAGTGCTTGCAACACTTCTGGCGATTGTATTTTTTTCATTTGCCGGGGAGACAAATGTAAAAGCTGCTGAGACGTACACACAAAATTATACACCGACGAGAAAGTCTCCGTTGAAAAAGATTGAATATATCAATCGTGGGGATAATACATTTGATATTAATGTAACGGTAGATTTGTCGGTATATTATCCAAATGATGTTTTGGGTATTCAAGAGTATGATTTAACTGCGTGGACGAATGGTACAAGCGGGAAAGAGTATGTTGCTTCACAATGTGGCAATATAGACGTAGGAAAATATGTGCATACTCATCAGATTAGGGGCGAACATCGGAAACATGTAAAACCAGGAGAAAAATTCTGGATTAAATATGAACTTTGCAAGGATGTTCAACTTGAGGAGTATGGTCCATATCGTGATTTTGAAGCAAGGGAATTGACAGCACCGACTATTAAAGAGCCGGAACAGGCTGAGAATTTATTTAGCAAAGTAAACAGGTACACATGGAATGTCAAGTCTTCAAATGGAAAAGAATATTCAGAAATCAATGCAGAGATGGAAGCAACAAAAGCACCTGGTCAGGGTGAATCCTTATGGGCATATAATAAGGATGACGGCATGATATATGGTAGGTCTTTTACCAACAAGATTAAAGCACTTGTATATCGTGATTTGGAGTCAAAAGAAATTGATATAACTGGTGATAAGACAGGAATGGTTCTTGTAATTGCAAAAGATGCGGCATCAGCAAAAAAAGCAGGAGATGCAATTACATTAAAGGATAGTGATAAGGTTATATTTGATCAGGCTGCATATACTAAATCAGTAGCGGCGAAGGACTACAAGGTTCAAATGAGTTCTGATCGATATGATCAGCTTATCGGTTACATTGATGCGTCAAGTTATAGTTATGCTACGGCACATATCGTAGAAGTCTATAATTACTCAACAAAAAATGGAGAAGGATCACTTTTTAAAAGATATGTGATTAAAGGAAGTAATAATTATCGGAGAAGTTTTAAACTTACAGGATTAAAACCTGGCACGGCCAAGCATTATACAGTGCATCTTATACGAACAGATTCAAGTGGAACTGAATATGAATATATAGATAACCAATATTGGACATTGAAATCAGCAAGCTTTAAAACACCATCTGTTTCAGGTGTTAAATTTGCACCTAAAAAAGCAAAACTTATAATAAATGTACCGTCTACACAGGCGGGTAAAGGTCTTTCCACTATGCATGTATACAAAGGAAATAAGAAGATTAAAACAATTAAGAGTAATGGAAAAACAAGAATTACCTTTGTATATAGTGGAAGTAAAGCAAGTACTTCTTCTTATAAAGTAAAAGCGGTTTGCGCAAAGAATACAAAGATTACAAAGACCAGTAAGGCAAAGAAACCGGTTGCTAGTAAGTATAAGAGGCAAGGATGGATCAATCCGAATATAAATGCGATTACGCCATATGCAACAGCAACGTTTGTACCGTGGGAAATGAGTTATTACAATGGCAAGGTAACAGTTACAGGATATGTTGTAAACAATCGTATTTTTAAGCTTAAAACTTATAAAGTGAAGGTTGGAGTTGGAGTCGATAATAAGATTTACGCATCAACAACAAAGACTTATAAGAATGTAAAAGACAGTACAATTAAAAAGGTTAAATTTTCATTTAAGTCAAAGAAAGCACTTGATTTCGTTAATAACTCCCCAACATGGAGTGTGAGAACACTGAAATCGGTATGGTAATGCATTTAGAAACACGATCAATAATAATCGTATGATAAGGGGCTAGAGAAGGCATTAAAGTCAATTGGATTTTATCGTTTGAGGCTTTCGGCGGAGTGTTACGATAAGCACTTCGCCATTTTTATTTTGATTAAGAACAGTCACCTTTTTACATATAATCGCACAGCATCTTTATGTGAAAAACGTGATATCAGTAAATACAGATTATATTCTAGTACCAAAGTATTCACATTATTTTATTCGTTATGCTTTTTCTTGTCGGTGGTTTTATAGATATTTCAACAATCCATGCAGAAGCAGGAAGCAGAACAGGAAGCATTCAAATTATTTACAAGGAGAGAAATAGTTCGGATAAAGAAGTGACTCTTTCCGGAGCAAAGTTCTCGATATTTCCAATTCAATACATGAAAAATGATGAGCTGGTCTGGGAAAATGGTTTTAAAGATTCATAGTAGCATGGTTTTTAATAGCGATTGTTAGTCTTGGTTTGATTGTAGGATTATATAAAAAGAGAAAAATGAAGTAGCCATTATTTAAAGAGAACTGATCCATGCGGTGGAATCAGTTTTCTTTCTTATCATGCACAAAAACATACAGAACAAGGCTTGTGGACAGATTATATTTTTTCACCAGAGCATTGTAGATTTTATTCAAAACATTACGCTCGCCCAGACTGCCGACATCCTGGTCACGGGTATCTTCCAAAAGGCAATGCGACTACAAAGAAATCAATACTGCAGAATTGCAAAAACAGAGCCGACAGTTGACCTCGGAAAAGATGAAACTCTATGATGATTGAGTGTAACCGTATGGTTGGTTCAGGTAGTGCAGCTTCCTTTTTTGTGTGTGCGTAGAGGGCTGATTGGTGTTGTCTTGGGGGCCAGCGCCTCCCCCGGGCAAAATTATCATTAACTATAAAAACTATGTTGCACGAGGGCATATTCTGCTATAATAAAAGGCAGAATGACCAAAGGAAGTAAAGGGGATTAGTATGGAGCGTTATAAAGTACTTCTGGTAGATGATGAAGTGGAAGTTATTGATATTATGGAGCAAAAGATTCATTGGAATGATCTTGGATTCAAGGTTGTGGGCAGTGCAACGAACGGCGTGAAAGCATTAGAGCTTGTGGAGAAGCTCCAGCCGGACGTTGTGCTTACGGACATTAAGATGCCTTACATGAACGGGTTGCAGCTTGCGAGAAGACTGAACGAGGATTATCCGAATATTTACATTATGATTTGTACCGGTTTCGATGAATTTGAGTATGCAAAGGAAGCGGTGCATTTAGAAATCAAAGAATATATGTTGAAGCCGATCAACTCGACAGAACTGTCTGCAAGTCTTAAGGACTTGAAAGAGACACTGGATCGAGAGCGAGAAGAAAAATTGAATGTAAAGAAATTAAATAATTACTTTCAGGAGGCACTGCCGAAGCTGCAGTCGAATTTTCTTATTTCGCTTATCGAAGGAAGAGTTGGTGAAGAGGATTATGACCGGTTTTTACAGGCGTATCAGCTTGATATGAAAGGACCGCATTTTTGCTGTGTGATCTTTCATACTTCTGCAAATCATGTGCCGGATGGAATGGATCCGTTGCTTCTTTCCATGTCCGTAGAGCGCGAGATCAAAGACCGGCTCGTAGAAGAGTGGGAATGCAAGGAATTTATTTACATGGGCAATACGCTTCTTATTTTGGAACTTGATTCAAAGGAGAAGATGGCACAGGTGACAGATGCCTGCGACAGATTCTGCCGTTGGGCTTATCGAATTATGGGAGCAGTCGTTACGGCAGGAATCGGAACGGTGTGTGACAGCCTTCGTGACATCAGCATTTCTTATGAAGGGGCGAGAGATGCCATTTCTTATCGTGTGCTGTATGGTACAAAGCGCGCCATCAACATCGGAGAGATTGTCCCAAAAGAGCAGAAGCAGACAGCGCAGCCGGAAGAGATCAGCATGCAGGAGCTTCTTCGCGCGATCCGTATCGGTGATCCGGAAGAGATTAAGGAGATGGCACACAAGGAAATTGAGAAAATTTATAAAAATACAGAGACAATCAGCCAGCATAATCTGGCAACATTAGAGATTGTCAGCAGATTTGTTCGCTTCTGTACAAATAACTCGCTTGATTTCAATGAGATTTCCGGATATTCGCAAAATATTTACGAAAAAGTATCACAGATGGATGAAAGCTTGCTTACAAACTGGACGGTCAATATGTCTATGGCAATCAGCGACTGTCTTATGAATGCCAGAAATAATACATCGAAAAGACTGATCGTAGACGCCCAGAACATTGTGAAAGACCGATATATGGAGGCCGACATTTCGCTCGATGAAGTGTGTGCACAGCTTGGTGTGTCGAACTCTTACTTTTCATCTATTTTCAAAAAAGAAGTAGGAAAGTCTTTTATTTCTTATCTGACAGATTACCGAATGGATATCGCAGAGGACCTGGTTCTTAACACAGATGAGAAGAGTTACACGATCGCAGAGAAGGTAGGGTATCTGGATGCGAACTATTTCAGTTACGTATTTAAGAAGAAATTTGGTGTTTCACCTTCCAAATACCGGGCATCTGCGAAAAAATAATGCACGTGAAGGGAATAGAATAGCGTGAAAAACAGATTGAGAAAATTTTCAAAAGAAAATATAACATTCAACATCCAGTCGATCATCATGTCGGTGCTTATGGCGATCACTGTTGTGACAATCGTTGTTATGGGATTTTTGCTCTATCACCGTTTCAAGCTCGCCATTGATCGAATGGCGGTTGCGAATACAGAATCGAACGTAGAGAGTATGGTGGACCGTGTAAATGCGGATCTTTTGGATATGCGTCAGATTTTCAATGCGGCGAACTACAATATCGTTCAGGAATTTGACATTTCCAGCCGTGAATTTACCGAGCAGTTCAGTCTTCTGTACGAAACGAATTCGGACAAGGTGCAGAGCGTGGCGCTGTATGGAAGTGATGGGAAACTTATCAGTTCTGAGCCGGTATCGGTGGAGAAGAAAATAGACGTAACAAGGCAGGACTGGTACCGGAATGCGGAGGACGCAATTGAAAATATCCATTTCTCCGTTCCGCATATCCAAAATCTTTTTGCGGATGGTTCTTACCGTTTCCATCGAGTTGTTTCGCTGAGCCGCTATGTGGATGTCAACGACGGCGATAAGCCGCGAAGTGGTGTCCTCTTAGTGGATATGAAATATTCGGTTATTGAGGATGTGTTAAAACAGATCAATGACTCTTCGGAAGGCATTTACTATTATCTTATCAGCCGCGATGGAGAAATTATTTACCATCCGAGAAGAGCAGAGATGGACCGAGGGCTTTTTAACGAAAAGAGTGTCGGAACAGCCAAATACGAAGATGGAACGTATTCCATCAATGCGGATGGCCATAGGGAAAGCATTGTTGTCGGAAGTATTGCATATACCGGATGGAAACTTGTCGGTGTTGTGCCGGAGAGTGTGCAGACTGCAAGCATCAATCGATTCCGTTACTATGTATTTACGACGATCACAATTCTTCTGATGATGCTCCTTTATGGAAATAGATTAGTTTCCCGAAAGATTTCCAAACCGATCCGCCAGCTAGAAGAGTCCGTAAAAGACCATGAGGCCGGTGGAAAACCGGACATTTACATTGGAGGTTCTACGGAGATCCGACATTTGGGATATTCCGTTCAGAAGTCTTACGAGCAGATTGAGACTTTGATGGAAGAGATCATCCGCCAGCAGAATGAGCGAAGAAAGAGCGAGCTGGATGCATTGCAGAGCCAGATCAATCCACATTTTCTTTATAATACGCTGGAGTCGATCACGTGGATGATCGAGGCATACAAAAATGAAGGTGCTGTCGTTATGATTTCAGAGCTTGCGAAACTTTTGCGTGTCAGTTTGTCCCGGGGAAAGACAATTATTTCTATCAAGGATGAATTGCAGCACAGCCGAAGTTATATGAATATACAGCTTGTGCGCTATAAAGAGCGTTTTAAGATGGAATTTCAGATTGATGAAGAGATTGAAAAATATTGCATTGTAAAATTAGTCATTCAGCCGATCTTGGAAAATGCAATTTACTATGGCGTTGGAAATATGGATGAGGACGATGACGGCAAGATCATCGTGCGCGGTGAGAAGAAAGGCGATGACATTTACATTTCCATTGAGGATAATGGAATGGGCATGCGCGAAGAAGTGTTGGAAAATATTTTGACAAATAATAATAAAGTTCCAAAGCACGGTTCCGGCGTAGGTGTTATTAACGTACATTCGAGAATCAAGCTTATGTTCGGTGAGCAGTATGGACTGGAAGTGTACAGCGAACCGGATGAGGGAACGAAAGTTGTAATCCACATTCCGGCGATTTTGCATACGCCTGAGAATGCGGAAATGCTGGAAATGCAAAAATACACGCAGGGGAGGAATTTAGATGAAAAAAAATAAAATAACCTTCCTCGTGCTGGAGACGATTTTGCTTGTGCTGGCATTGTTTTTCGTGTTGAAGATTTTCGATAAAAATGTGCCGGAGAAGCGAGTGGCAGTCATTCTCTCCGAATCGGGTGACAACCGCTGGGATTCGCTTATAAAAGGCCTGAAGCAGGCGGCGGATATCAATGGTCTTCATATGATCATCTGCAATACGGATAAGATTGACAGTACGGAGACGGAAAAAGAAATCATAAATGAACAGAAAAATAATGATATCGATGCATTTATCATTTGCCCGGCGCCGGGTGCGGACACCGAAAAAATGATCAAAAAGCAGTGCTCCGGCATCCCGTATATTCTTATTATGGATGAATTTTATAACGGAACGCAGTTGATTAATGGGCAATCTTCAGACAGGGCGTCTCAGAATAAAGCGACTTCGGAATCGGCGAAAAAATCGCTTGGTGCAGTGATCGGGCCGGATTATTATAAAATCGGTACAACATTAGGAAAGCAGATTGGCAAAAAGAAGAAGACGGTAGGAATTGTAGCCGACTGGCGAGAGTCTGCGGCAAATCGTCAGATGATCAAAGGTTTGAAAGACGTGCTTAAAGATACCGAAAATGAAATCAGCTGGTGCTATTACCGTCAAAAAGGACAGGACATCTGTGAAAGTGTAGCCCAGAAAAGTGATGTGGACGCCCTAGTCGTGCTGGATTCGAAAGCGTTGGAAGAGCTTGGCGAGAAATCGGAGCAAGGCACATACAGCAAGGCAGAAATATATGGAATTGGCAGCAGTGAAAAGGCAATCGTCTTGCTTGATGACGGAGTGCTCAACGGCCTTATCGTTCCGGATACCTATTCCGTCGGCTACAAGAGCGTAGAAGAGATTGCGCAGAAACTGAACCGCAGATTTTATCGAATCAAAGGTCATGAGACAGATATAAAGATATTTAGCAAACCAATATTTTCTTTAGATGACAATATGGAAAGGTTCATGTATTCCTATGAGTAAAAGAAATGAAAGAAACAGAAAGTATAAACGTGTGATCGCAGTTACATTAATGCTCACCCTTCTCGCATCTGGATGTGGAAAGGAAAAGCCGAAGTCCAATAATATTCTTCGAGTTGGTGTCGTAACGTACACCCAGGATGATCCATTTATCAATGCTATGACAGATAAATTGAAAGAGAATTTCAAGGAAATGGAATCCGAAGATTTTAAGATTATCGTGTCTGTGAAAAATGGAGATGATAACCAGCAGGATCAAAATGAGATCGTAGAAGAAATGATCGACGCTGGATGTGACGTGCTTTGTGTAAATCTCGTTGACAGAACAGCGCCATCCCGCATTATAAGGATGGCGAAACAAGAAAGTATACCGATCATTTTCTTTAACCGTGAGCCGGTAAAAGAAGACATTATGCAGTGGGAGAAACTATATTATGTCGGATGTGACGCAGAGCAGTCTGGCGTAATGCAAGGTGAAATTGTTGCAAACTACCTTAAAAATCATCCGGAGGTGGATGTGAACAAAGATGGCAAGATACAGTATGTTCTTTTAGAAGGTGAGGCCGGTCACCAGGATGCCATTAGCCGAACGGACTATGCAGTAAAGACACTGATCGAACACGATGTGAAATTAGAAAAATTAAGCTATCAGTTTGCAGACTGGAACCGTGGGCAGGCGGAAAATCGAATGACCCGTCTCATCCAGCAATATGGCAAAGAAATCGAACTTGTTATTTCAAATAACGACGAGATGGCATTGGGCGCTGTGGAGGCTTGCAGAAAGGCCGGATACAGAGGAAATGATTGGCCGGTGATTTTCGGAATTGACGGGCTGGAGGATGCTCTGAATGCGATCAAGAACGGCCAGATGCAAGGAACTGTCTACAACGACAACGAAGACCAGGCAAGTGAGCTTGCGAAGTTGTCTGTGGAAGTATTTCGCGGGGACAACAAGTATCGAAGCCAGCTGACGGACGGCAGATATTATGTCTCTGAATACCGTCAGGTAGATGAGGAGAATGTAGATGAGTTCTTGGAAAAATAGTCCGGAGAAGTTATTAGGAAAAATAAGTATAGATAGCGTGAGATAGCGTGAGAAGAGAGCGAAAGGATAGAAAAATGGACAATACATGGGTAGCACAGTTTTATGAGGAAACCGATCCGGTGAAGCGAATGGAAATGCTGGAGGCGCATGGAGAAGATGCAGCCGGTGAGGAGGCGAGTGAGGAAGCGAAAAGAAATGCATGCAGGAAAGAATTGTGGGTTGTGCGCTATGGAAAACGCAGACCAAGAAAAGATGAATTTGTCGGAGGCTTTGTGGAATTAAAAGGCATGGCAGAGGCAACGACAATCGATATCGGTGGCATGCGCAGAAAGCAGGCTGCAAAAATCCTTTCCACATTGGGGTTATCCGCAGTAAGACTACAGGATGAACTGTACAAAGAAGTACTTCTGGCGGAACTTCAGAATGCATTCAAGCGTTACTTTGAAGTGAGCCGCGGAGGCAGAGGATTTACTTCTCTCGTATTTGGAATGGGACAGCTTTCAGACGAAGGCGTTGCAAAGAAGCTTGCAGAGCAGGTCAGTATTATTGCTTTTAAGGCACCGCGGATGCTTCGTATGGAGAAAGAATTCGCACTGCTTAAGGAAGCGGCACTTCTTGCTTTTAGAGAGGAATATCCGAATAGAGAGCATTTTTTGAATAAGTAGAATATATTTCGGGCAAGAAAAACCCCGGCCGGTGCGGTCGGGGTTTTTGGATGTGTGATTGTGGGTTGTTACTGGTGTCCGCAAGACAACACCAATCAGCCCTCTACGCACACAAAAAAAAGGAAGCTGCCGCCCCGCGATTAAGAAATCGCGGGGCGGCAGCTTCCTTTATGTACATCCACTTAATGGAAGGACAATTTAATTATTTCTTCTGGACATATTTCAGACAGTCAAGTGTTACGGCTGCGAGGATGATAATACCTTCGAAGATGAACTGAAGGTTTGTATCAATACCAAGGATTGTCAGAGAGTATGTAAGAGATGTGAAGATAAGTACACCAGTTACAACTCCGGAAATCTTACCGATACCACCAGTAAATGATACACCACCAACTACGCAGGCTGCAATGGCATCCATATCCCATCCTTGTCCGTAAGCTGCACTACCTGAACCAACCATACGGTTACACTCAAGCCATGAACCAAATCCATAAAGGATACCAGCAAGGATAAATGCTCCCATTGTTACTTTGAATACGGAAATACCAGAAACTGCTGCTGCTTCCGGGTTTCCACCTACAGCGTAGAGGTTTTTACCAAATGTTGTTTTGTTCCAGATGAACCATACGATTGCAACTGCAGCTACAGCCCAAAGTACGATTGTCGGGAATCTTCCAGCCTGTGGAATGAACATTTTCGGAATCTCTGAATCAATCGCACCGAAGGAAACACCTTTTGTTGCGTATGTTACAAGACCGAAGATGATAAGCATGTTCGCCATTGTAGAAATGAACGGATGCATCTTAAATCTTGCCATGAAGAATCCAGCGATCATAGAGAATACAGTTGTCAGGATTACACAAACGCCTAATGCTAATAAAGCTTTCGGTACCGGAGCCATCTTTGAGAAGTCAAATACATGTCCGAATACTGTACCTGTGTTGATTCCGTTATGCATGATGATTGTAGATGTTACCATACCCATACCAACCATACGTCCTACGGAAAGGTCTGTACCTGTTAAGAGGATCAGTCCTGCAACACCAAGTGCTAAGAACATACGAGGTGAAGCCTGCTGTAAAATATTCAAAATGTTAGTTGCTGTAAATAACTGTGTATTCTTTACGATTGGTGTAATGATACACAGAGCGATGAAGATTAAAATGATTACAATGTAAAGACCATTCTTGTATAAGAACTGTGCTACATTGAAAGAATATTTATAGTTTTCAATCTTCTGTGCATACTGCTGAGAAAGTGTAAATTCAGACATTCTCAGAAGGTCGATCAAATGGAATTTGTGCATATATGCATCATGTTTTCTGTCTTTGATTTCCTGTACTCTTGACTCGTGAGTCATTTCCGCATCAAAGAGGTGATTCTTTAATACATATTTCTCAGCTTTAATCTCTTCAGAGTCTTTCAGAGCTGCAACTTTTTTCTTGTGCTCTTCCTGAAGTTTCATTTTAACCTTAGCGTATCTGCTCTCTTCGTCCTTCATCTCAGTTTCGCAGCTCTTAGCTACGATATTATAATAGTCGTTATTATAATGTTTAGCGAGATATCCTTCAGCGTCAGCAATCAGCTTGTTGATCGTTGCTTTGTTTTTATTTTCAACAGCAACTGCTTTTTCAAGCTCTTTCTTGCTGTTAGCAATAATCTTAGAACTCTCTTCTTTGCTTAAGTTTTTATCTTCTTTTGCGATTGCGATCTGGTTCTTTAAAGTATTCACTTTATCTGTACCTTCGATACGCAATTCGTCAATCTGTTTCTGAATCTTACCTACATATTCATCAATCGGTTGGAGAAGTTTCGCTTCTTCTTCAGCCGAGATAATAAAGCTCTTTTCTGCCATTTCTAATACTCCTCTCTGTTACAAATACTTCGCACTGAGTCTCAATAATTCTTCCTGATCTGTTTCCTTTGTATTAACAATACCTGCGAGACGTCCGTTGGACATAACTCCGATACGGTTTGTAATACCAAGGATCTCCGGCATCTCTGAGGAAACAACGATAATCGTCTTTCCCTGTTTTGCCATGTTAATGATCAGTTCGTAAATTTCATATTTTGCACCAACGTCGATACCTCTGGTCGGGTCATCCATCATGAATACCTGTGGTGAACGTTCTAGCCATTTTCCGAAGATCGCTTTCTGCTGGTTTCCTCCGGAAAGGTTTGAGATCATATCATCCGGTCCCATACATTTTGTATGCATAACCTTGATTTCCTCAGCAGTTGCACGTACCATTCTGTCATGTGATAATGCAATACCTTTTTTGTAATGATTCATGTTCGCGATCGTAGTGTTAAATGTAATATCGCCTTTCAGGAACAATCCGTTGGCCTTTCTTTCCTCTGTGATCAGAGCAAATCCGTGGTCCATTGCATCCTTAGGTGATGTAAAGTTCATAACTTTACCGTTGTATAATACATTTCCTTCTGCTCTTGTACGTATTCCGAAAATAGTTTCCAGAAGTTCTGTACGTCCGGCTCCAACCAGACCATAGAATCCAAAGATTTCTCCTTTTTTGATATCAAAGGAAATATTCTGAAGTTTTGGTGCATACTTTGTTGAAAGATTTTGTACAGAGAAAATGGTTTCTCCCGGTTCATTGTCAACAGGCGGGAATCTGTTATCCAGAGAACGACCAACCATGGCTGCAATCAATTCGTTCATATCTGTGTCCTTACTCTCTTTTGTCATAACAAGGCTACCATCTCGCAGTACGGAGATCTCATCACAGATATTGAAAATTTCGTCCATCTTATGTGAAATATAGATCAGGGAAATTCCCTGTGCTTTCAGCTGACGCATCATTTTGAAAAGTTTTTCAACCTCTGGTGCTGTCAGGGATGATGTAGGCTCATCCAAAACGATTACCTTAGAATTATAAGAAATTGCTTTTGCAATCTCACACATCTGTCTCTGAGATACAGACATCTTCTTCATAGGCTGTGTCAGGTTTGCTGTGATTCCAAGCTTTCTGAACAACTGTGCTGTTTCTTTTTTCATTCTTCCCTCGTCGATAACTCCAAGTGAATTCTTTGGATATCGACCAAGGAACATATTGTCAATAACGCTTCTTTCAAGACACTGGTTCAACTCCTGATGTACCATCGCTACACCGTTCTCCAGTGCATCCTTCGGTCCTGAGAAGTTTACTTCTTTGCCATCTAATATTATTGTCCCCTCATCTTTCTGATAAGTTCCAAAGAGACATTTCATCATCGTCGATTTTCCGGCACCGTTTTCACCCATAAGTCCCATAATGGTTCCAGGTTTCACATTCATGTTGATACCCTTCAGTACTTTATTTCTACCGAATGATTTACTCATGCCATTAATCGATAAGATGTATTTATTCTTATCTTCTGTCATAGCTCTGCTTCCTTTTCTTATTGAAAGAGAGGTATCATCACTGACACCCCTCTATTGTTTCATTCATTTACCAGTTTACGAACTTTAATTATTTGAGAAGTTCTGTGTATGAAGATGCATTGTCTGTTTTAACCATGTTAATTGCAAATGCGTCATACTCGTCTGGGTTTCCAAGACGGTTTGTGATGTTAGACTCTGTCTGTCCATCTCCACCGATGTAGTCAACTTTCAGATTGAGAAGGTCATCGTAGTTCTCAAGAAGCGGCTGATATGTTGAGCTTAAGAAGTTATCTGAAGCATTGTAGATGTTAAGCCATACTTTCTTTTCTGGGCTCTTCTTAGCATCAAGCTGGTTAGCAACTTTTTTGTATACTACTGTTGAATCTGTAAAGTCTTTATAGTTATCAGCTGTTACAGCAATGTTTAATGCGTAGTAAGATCTCTCTTCTTCGCTATATCTGTAATCTTCGCCTTCTTTCAGACAGTTACCAGCATCATCTTTTGTTCCGATACCTGTGTTAATGTCTACTCCGTCAAGAGCGTTACGAAGAACTCTCAGTGTCAGGTACGCCTGAACGTCTGCATGCTGAGAAATTGTTCCGCCGTATCCTTCTGCGATAGCTGCTACAGCGTCACTGTTTGCATCGTATCCGAATGTAGGTACTTTGTTTTTCTTAGCCCATGCGTTGAACATTGACATTCCCATACCATCGTTGTTAGAAACAACTACGTCGATCTTATCTCCGAAAGAAGCTTTCCATGTTCCGATAGCGTTACCTGCTGTAGCGGCATCCCATGTAGCTCCTGCTGCATTCTTCATTTCCTGAGAAGCAAGCTCACGAACTGTGTATTTCTTTCCATTAACTTCAAGTGTTGCGTCTTTAACAATTTTAGATTTTCCATCTACGTTTGTTCCAGCTGGTTTAGAGTTGATTTCTTTCTTCTCTTCAATACCTGTTCCGAGTGCTTTACGAACTCCACGTGTACGAGCGATTGAATCGTTGTGTCCGATATCACCGATTGCAAGAACATATCCGATAACTCCGTCACCGTTTCTATCGATCTTGTCGATGTTAGCTTTGATGTAATCAAGAACCATCTGTCCCTGAAGTTCAGCTCCCTGGTTAGCATCGAAACCTACATAGTAAGTATTTTTGTTGAAGCTAAGAGCATCTTTGTCAAGCTCTCCTGTTGAGCTGTTAGATGGCTGACGGTTAAACCAGCAAAGTGGTTTGTCCTTGTTCGCTACCTTAGTGTCAGATGAGTCTGAAGATCCTGAAGATCCTGAAGATCCACATCCTGCCAATGATAATGCGAGTATTACTGCCATCATTGATGCAACTACTTTTCTTTTTTTCATTGTTGTTTTCCTCCCGTTTTGTGAAATTTGTTTTAAAACATGTCTTTCTTAATGACTGACCTTAGTATAATCACCAAAGGAGGAAAATAAAATAGAATATTTTTGGATTAAGTATTAATTTTCTCTGATTTTCAATAAAAAATTTATGCATGTTGTTTATTCGTTTTTTTCATTTATTATAGAAAGTTTACGTCTACAGCTCGCTGTATATCGTAGCGCAAAAGTGGAAGAACAGTATCCGAATATTTTGTTCGCAAAAGATGGAGAAATATATAATTTTCATGGAAAGAAAGTGATGCCAATCGGTGGTGCATACAGCGTTGACAAATATTATAGGATACGAAACGGATTACCATGGTTTGAATCAGAACAGCCGGATGAAGTGATAAAAGAATATGTGGAACAGCAGTTAGATAAAGCCAAGTGGAATGTGGATATCGTACTCTCGCATACAGTACCGATTGAAGCGGAACCAGTGTGGGCGTTTATTCCAGGGCTTGATCAATCAGCAGTGGACAAGACAACGGAAAAATGGCTACAGAAGATTTATGACAGGTTAGATTTTACAGAGTGGTATGCGGGACATTACCATGTAGAAAGTGAGGAGTGTGGAATACGAATTATGTATGAAGATTATGATGAAATTTGTGCTGAAGGGTAAAAGAATGGTTTGCTGATTTGAAAAATATAAGTTTATAGATGAAGGGGGATTTTTTAATGATATATCTCAGCAGTTTTAAATTAAGTGACAGAAGCATTAAAAATCCTAATATATATCCATATAATGTGTTTCATCGAAAAGACATAGATCCGTTCATATTTGCACCAATCACCGTGTTATATGGGAATAATGGTTCTGGAAAATCTATTATTTTGAATATCATAGCAAATAAACTCATGCTAACAGGGAAAGAGTATGCGATCAGTAATTCTTTTGGAATTGTGGACTATTGCGGAAAATTTTCATCAGAGTGCCAGTTTAGTTATGGAGAGGATGAATTTGGCAATGCATTTAGGAGATTCCCTGAAAACAGCAGATTTATCAAGAGTGAGGATATCCTGTATGAAATTAAAAAAATACAGCAAAGACAGATTCTTTCTGATGGTATGGAATATGATTATATAAAAAATGGACATTCACAAAAAAGAAGCCGCTTTCTTGTTGCTTTTCAGTCAACTGATATGCTCCCTTCTAAGTAGACAAGAGAAAAAATAAAATCTTGTTTATTTAGAAGGGAGCATATCAATTTATGGAGCAATAGCTCCATTTAGTACTATATAAGTGTAAGCCGTCTTTTAGATCAGATCGGTACCGGTTTACAGTTGTGATGCCAAATTTGAATTACAATGTCTCTCAGGATGTCCCTCGGAATGTCCCTCAGAATGTCCCTCAGAAAAAAGAGAGAAATCCGTCGGAAATTCAAATATTGAATATGATAAAAAGGATAATAAAATATGATCACAAACAGCAACATCGGTGTAGCAGGCAGTTTGTAAAAATATCTTTTGGAAACCCTGAAAGTGTGATATTATTTAAGTAAATATTTTAGTCAAAGGGGTAAATGATGTGGCTACATTAAAAGATATCGCTGAAAAGGTAAAGGTTTCTCAAAGCACGGTTTCGAGAGTTCTGAATGGTGATCCGAACTTAAATGTGTCAGATGAGACCAGAGAAAATATAGTTACCGTGGCATGTGAGCTTGGATATAAGACGGTAAGTCAGAGATACAGTAAGCGTCAGAGAGATACAGGAAAAAAGGCATCAGTAGAAGCGATGACAGAAAGCCAGAACCTTCCGGAGCGCAGAATCGGGATTGCGCAGATGTTCGAGATGCAGGAGCAGATGGAAGATATCTATTATATTATGCTGAAGAACCGTTTGGATGAAGCATGTTTTGAAAAGAAATGGACGACTGTCATGCTTTACCGGGATGAGAAGAAAAGATTTACCAAGAATGATGACCGTCCGATTGACGGACTGATTGCAATCGGAAGATTCAGTCCGGAGGAGATTCAGGATTTCCATCAATATACGGACAACATCGTATTTTTGGATTCTTCACCGGATGATATGAAGTATTACAGTATTGTGCCGAATTATCACCTGGCAATCCGTGAAGTACTGCAATGCTTTGAGGCAAAAGGCAAAGAGCGGATTGCATATCTTGGAAGTGTGGATACCCTTGGCGACGACAAGAAGCTGACGATGGACCCACGTTATTACTATTATAAAAATACACTGAATAATCAGAATCGGTTTGATGAGAGTCTGGTCATAGACTGCGAGATGAATTCGAGAAGCAGCTGCCAGAAAGTGCTGGAGTATCTGGACAGCCACACGCCGGAGGAGTATCCGGACGCGATTTTTGCATCGAGTGATGCGGTAGCGCCGGGACTTGTAAAGGCGTTGCATGAAAGGGAGATTCTGCTTCCAGGACAAATAGGTGTCATTACATTTAACAACACCAGCTTCTCGGAGTTTTCCAATCCGCCGCTTTCTTCGGTCGAAGTATATATGAGAGAAAGCGTGGAGTCGACAGTGATGTGTATGGAACTTCTGTGGAAGAAGAATTCACTTCCGAAGAAGATTATTGTTCCGTGCAGTTTGGTGGACAGAGGAAGCGTATAAAATGGATAGAGATGTCGCTGGTATTCCACAATGCACTTGAAGTGAGAATGTGTCAGGCTACATTTTCTATGCGGCAATTTCCACAAAAACGACAAGCCAATTTAGTAAACATTTCATGAAAATAGTTTTCTTTAAGTAAAAGTTTGCGTAAAAATATTGACTAAATATTTTTACAATGATATATTCATTTCACAAGATACGAAAAATAAACGCAATAAAACAAAAGAAAATGCATAAAAACGTATGGAAAAGCGAAAGCAAAACTTTACTAAATAAGGAGTAGAGGGATGGAGAAACTTATAAAATGATTTGTGACGAACTTCGTAAGAGAAAGGAACAGTAATATGTGGCGTGGAGTTGATTATTATCCGGAACAGTGGGAAGAGGTTTTTTTAGAAGAAGATCTGGAAAATATCTGTGAGCTTGGATGCAATGTGATCCGTATCGCAGAGTTCGCATGGCATCTGATGGAAAAAACAGAAGGAAATTATGATTTTTCCTTTTTTGACCGTGTAATTGAAAAGGCAAAAGAAAAAGGTCTGAAGGTGATCATGGGAACTCCGACAGCGACCATTCCGGCATGGCTTGTGAAAAAGCATCCGGATATCCTGTCAGAGTTTGAAGACGGAACCGTCCGCACTTTTGGTGGACGCCATGTATATTGCTTTAACAGCGATGTGATGTATGAGTACTCAGAGAAGATCATCCGAGCACAGGCTGAGCATTATAAAAATGAAGATGCGATCGTGGCATGGCAGATTGACAATGAGCTGGGACATGAAGACAGTGACATCTGCTACTGTCCGAAATGCCGCTGCGCATTTCAGGGATTCCTTGAGCAGAAATTCGAGGGAAATATTGATAAGTTGAACGAAATTTACGGAACCACATTCTGGTCACAGGAATACAATGGATTTGATGAGATTCCACTTCCATCCAAGACCATTACCACACACAATCCGGCACTTCGTCTGGACTGGGAAAGATTCCGCAGCGAAAGCATTGTAAAATTTGCAAACTTCCAGACAGCGCTTCTTAAGGGAATCATTCCAGATGCGGTTGTGATGCATGACTTCCCGGGCGGAGGACTTGGAAAGCACGTAGATTATTCAGAAGTTGCAAAGAATCTGGATGTGGTAGCTTACAACAATTACCCGGTATGGGGCGGGCAGAAAGAGCCGCTTCCTGCAAATGAAATTGCATTTGGACTGGATTATATCCGTGGGCTCAAACGGGAAAATTTCTGGATCACAGAAGCGATCATGGGAGCACAGGGACATGATGTAACTGGATTTGCTCCACGCCCGAATCAGGCAAAGCTCTGGTCTTATCAGAGTATGGCGAGAGGTTGCGAATCGCTGATGTATTTCCGATACAGAGGTGCAACAAAAGGGGCAGAGCAGTTCTGTTATGGAATCTTGGATGCAGATAATGTTAAACGTAGAAAGTTTCACGAAGTACAGGGATTCTTTAATGAGATTAAGAATTACGAAAAAGAACTGAGCGCACCGGTTAAAAGTGAAGTTGCAATCGTATATGATTATGATTCGCTTGCAGCATTCCGTATCCAGAGACAAAGTTTCCTTCTCGACTGCGAAGCAGAGATGAAGAAGTTCCATAAAGTATTCTTTGATGCAAATGTTCCGGTGGATGTGATTTCGGCGGGAAGTACTCTTTCTGGTTATAAGATCGTGATTCTTCCACAGATGATCATTGCGAAACCGGATTTCCAGAAGCAGGTGAAAGAATTTACCGAGAACGGCGGAACGCTGGTTCTGACTTTCCGTGATTTTGTAAAAGATGAAAATAACAATCTGTTGTTTAAAAAGGTACTTCCAGTTGACTTTGATGAGTTTGCAGGAATCTATGTGACAGAGACTGAAAGTCTTCAGGAAGGACAGGAATTCCCGCTTGCAGGCGAAGAAGATTTCAGTTGTACACAGGGAGAGGGAGGAATTTTCCGTGACCTGCTCAGTGTGACAGATGCAGAAGTGCTGTTCCACTACAATGATGTATTCTTCAAGGACTACGCAGCAGTGACAAAGAAGAAGCAGAAAGATGGATATGTATATTACCTTGGATGTGGATTGGATGAAACTATTTTAAAACAGCTTCTCAAGAAAATGGCAGACGAACAGGGAATCGTATCTGAGCATTCAACTGATGGCGTTGAGATCGTATACCGAGAGAGCGAAGACAGAAAGATTAAGATCACCATGAACCACAATGCATGCGAGGTACAAAATGCAGGTGTGACACTGGCGCCGTTTGAATGCAAGGTGGAAGAAGTTCGGAAATAAGTAGGATTTTTTGACAGAGAACAGTGGATTTGGTATTGTTTAAAAGATGAAAAATCTGACAGACGAGAAAATGAATCGGTAATATAGAAATAAAATAATGAGAAGTGGGTTGTGTCTGGTAATCCGCTTCTTTTCCCACGCATATTTGCGTAAGTAACGACAGCATACATCATGATTAAGGGATGGGAAAAAAGCCTTGATTTTAATGGGTTTCTTGGATGAAAACGTAAAATTTACACCTTATTTACACCTTTGGAAGATCGGATCGGTAGTCAAGACATGTGGAGACTGAAAGAGATATGTTCTGAAAATTTGGAATTGATGAATGCTGGCATAATTTTAAGGAACAATGGGAAGTTGCCGATTTTTTACAAAAGAAATCTTGACAGTAATATTGAATGCTGTACAATAATGTTAACAGAACCCACCACGCCTCTGATTTTTATGCGCAACCCGGTGGGACTTTTTATTTGTGGATTATTTTATGTATCAGTATCCAAAACAATCATTAACAATAGAACAACAAATGCAACCAATTTTTGATAAAATATTATCATTATCAAAAGAAATACTTATATCTGAACAAGCTCGTGACCGTATACTGTCTAAATTGATGAGTGGAGAATTGGAGGTTTTAGAATGAAGAAAGATTTAACTAATTCAAGGCTAGATAGACAAAATATTCTAAATAATGAAATGGCAATTGAAGAGATACAAAATAAATCTGGTGTAGAAGGTATAGTATCAATAGAAGGCTGTATTGATTAGTAAAACAAGGAGATTTTTATGATTAAAGTTATTATGATGTGTGGAATATGCGGTTCCGGGAAAACAACTTATGCAAAGCAGAAAGAAAAAGAAGGCTATGTTCGCTTGTCCATTGATGAGGAAATGTGGAAAACTTACGGGAGAAAGGGGATTGATTATCCAAACGAACAGTATGAGAAACTTTCAGAAATAGTGGAAATGGCACTCCAGAAGGAACTCCTGTCTCTCATTCAACAAGGAAAACATGTAGTCCTTGATTTCAGCTTTTGGAATAAGGCAAACAGAGCGTATTATAAAAGGCTTATAGAAAAAGCTGGCGGTACACCAGAACTTGTTTATATGAAGGCTAGTAAAGGAACCTTACAAAAAAGATTGTATAAAAGGAATCAGTCTTTGAATGCTAATTCTCCATTCATAATAACAAATGAGATACTAGAGCATCATTATAACGATTTTCAAGAACCATGTGGCGAAGGAGAAAAAGTAATTTTACAGGAAGAAGATTGTGTTAGGACAGCCATTGATAGCCCCGACCACCTTTGGTGGTAGGCAATACGAGGGGGAACCGCAAGGAATGTTGCTACCCCGTACTGTTATTCCGAGAGGGGGAATTTCCGTTACCGAAGATGAAGACTAAACTTAGAAATGATGATGAAATAGCAGCGACATTGTTTAGACTTCATGGAGCTGATTCATGGGCATGGCATCATATGAGCAAGCGTCTAAAGAAAAAATACAAGATAGAAGAAATGTAGAGGTGTGGTAAATGTGAAAGATTAGCTTTATGCTAATCGGATAAGCATTTTATATATTATGGGTGATGTATTAAGAATAATAGATCGATTTAAAATAACAGGCCATGGCGTTATTTATACAGTAAAAATCAGTAAAGGTGCAAATGTTCGCATGGGAGATCTTCTGTCTGATCTTAGGGGAAATAGATTTGAAGTTAGTGGAATCGAAATGTTTAGAAGAAAGATACCGGAAGGAAAGACTTTTGAAGATATGCCTCTTGGATTAATGCTTAAGCAAATAGACGGCGTGGATCCCTTTGGAAATATACTTGTTAAAAATCTGAAGGAGATTAATTTCATTTTTTGTAATCATCCGCTGTATCAAAGAAAAGTTGATGAAGACTATGAAGATGAGTATCAAGAGGCTGGGTTACATCACTCTTGTGCATTATTCAGCTATGAAGACATGGAAAGCGGTAAGCTGTCATTGTTTGGAGAAGAGATATCTGGTCTTACAATTTATCGTGGTTGGATGATGAAGCCGGAAATGTATTCGGATTTCTATAAGTTACTGGAACAGAAAGGAATTTATCTGATTAATACTCCAGAGGAATATGAGAGGTATCACACGTTACCTGGATGGCATGATGACTTTGTAGAAGAAACTGCGCAGTCAGTATGGGAGACTGAGGGAAATATTGAAAATATATTGTTGAAGGCTAAACAATTAAATGGTCCTTATATTGTAAAAGACTATGTTAAGAGCAGAAAACATGAATGGTATGATGCATGTTTTATAAAAAATATTTCGGATATTGCGAATACAACAAGAGTAATAAGAAATTTTGTAGAACGTCAAGGTGATTCATTGGTAGGCGGAATCGTTCTACGAAAATTTATGGGCTTACATCAAATTGGATTTCATGAAAGAAGTGGAATGCCTATATCAGAAGAATATAGAATATTCGTTTACGCTGGAAAAATTCTGATAATGGATAACTACTGGACGGAAAAAGAGGATGTAAGATTATCCGACGTTGAAATTAGTTGGATAGAATGCATCGCAAAAAAAGTTAGAAGCAACTTTGTAACAATTGATATAGCACGGAAAGATGACGGAGAGCTGATGATCATGGAATTTGGTGATGGTCAAGTTTCTGGATTGCAGCAAATCGAAGCAAAAGATTTTTATCAATCATTTGAACAAGAAGAACGTATTTCGGCTAAAGAGTTTTTTACAGACGGAACTGCAATATTGATTGAAGATCCAATGCCAGATAAGTCAGTTGAGCAAATGCAATTAGATATTGCAAGTATCAGTAGTACTCAAGAACTGGTTGATGTTTATGTACAGGTACACAATAAGTTCTGGTATATTGAAGATGCTCTGTATGATTATGAAGAAGAATCCGAAGAGTATATCAGAGTAAAAGAAATTGTGGAAGCTTGGGGTGAAATGATGGATTTGCTCGACAAAAAGATTATGGTTGCAGCAAAGGAAGAGGGACTTCTTGCAGAACGTCAGCCCAATTCTGGAACTGTCAAACAGCTTGAAAGCTTTATGAAGAAGTATGGCTATAAAGATGGAGGCGGATGGTGGATTAAGTTAGAATAAATAATGTGGCTGTAAGATAGTGCTTTTGTATGTGTTAGAACAGAGATAAAGTGTCCAAGTATTAGCAAATCAGAATCTACACAGCCTTCTATAAAACCAATTTTCCGATAAAAACATACACTTTATTTTACACCTTTTGCGGACGATATTATGCAAAAATAAACCAGGTTACACTAGAAAGTAAACATTTACAAAGGTTTACAAAGCCCGAAAAACCAAGAAAAACTAAGAAATGCGAGGTTATGCAACAATGATAAAAGTACTTTTCATCTGCCACGGCACTCTTTGAAAGCTTCGCCAAAAAGCCAGTAAAATCACGGTCCGGAAGGCATAGGCGGTTAGAAAATAACCCACGGTATTTTGTGCAGATATTACATGTAAATATAGATGATATTGGGGATGCAATATGATAGAATGGTTACAAGAAAAATTTGTAGGAATATAAAGATATGGAATTAAGATTATTACGCTATTTTTTGACAGTAGCAAAAGAACAGAACTTTACAAAAGCAGCAGAACAATTGCATATTACCCAGCCAACGCTATCCAGACAAATGGCGGCATTTGAAGAGGACCTTGGAATAACATTATTTATTCGAAACGGGAAGAAAATATCGCTCACCGATGAAGGAATTTTATTAAAAAGGCGTGCCTTGGAGATTCTTAATCTTGAGGAAAGGACGCTTGAGGAACTGAAAGGAAAAGAAGAGGTTGTAGAGGGCACGATAACCATTGGATGCGGTGAATTTGCAGCAGTGGAGACATTGGCGAAGATATGTAAAACATATAAAGAAAAATATCCGCTGGTTCAGATTGTATTGCATACTGCAACAGCAGATGCAGTGTATGAGATGATGAACAAAGGACTTGTAGATATTGCATTATTCATGGAGCCGGTGGACACCGAAGGGCTGGATTATATCCGGATCACAGATTGCGATCACTGGTGTGTCGGAATGCGGCCGGATGATCCGCTGGCAGAAAAAGAGTTTATAAAAAAAGAAGATCTTATTGGAAAGCCCTTGATCCTGCCGGAAAGAATGAACGTTCAAAGTGAACTTGCCAACTGGTTTGGGAAAGACTTTTCAAAATTACAGATTGCTTTTACGAGTAATCTCGGAACGAATGCCGGAATTATGGCGGCAAATGGACTTGGGTATCCAATTTCAATTGAGGGTGCTGCAACAAAGTATTGGCGAGAGGATATTCTTGTACAGCGAAGAATTTCTCCTGAAATCACGACCAGTACGGTGATTGCCTGGCGACGGAATATCCCATATTCTTTGGCAGTCCGTAAAATGATCGAGGAGATTAATGCTTTTCAGGCATAAAACAAAATTCAATATAAGCATTAGACATAATGAAGCGATAGAGCTTAAAATAGATGTGTAAGATGAATGTAAATCTTATACATCTATTTTTTGTGAAAAATACGTATAGAAAGGGGCTTTTTATTATGAGTAAAAAATTAGTGGCATTTTTCAGTGCAAGCGGAACAACAAAAAAAGTAGCACAGATGGTCGCAGAGGAAGTAAAAGCGGATTTGTTTGAGATTGAGCCGAAAGTTCCATATACAAAGCCTGATCTTGACTGGATGAATAAAAAATCCAGAAGCAGTGTGGAAATGAGTGATAAAAAATATAGACCGGCGATTATGAAAAAAGAGATGGATATGAGTTCTTATGACGAGATCCTTCTGGGATTCCCAATCTGGTGGTATGTGGCTCCGACAATCATCAATACATTTTTAGAAGCTTACGATTTCAGTGGTAAAAAGATTGTGCTTTTTGCAACATCCGGAGGAAGTGGATTCGGGAACACTGTGAAAGAATTGCAGACATCTGCACCGGACGCAGTTATTACAGAAGGCAGACTGTTAAATCGTGGAACGAAACAGGAAATCAGTGAATGGGTAAACTCTTTATAAATAACAGCGTTATGGAGGGATACAGAATATGGGAAAAATAGAACAGACAGCAGGAAGAAATACACTTGGTGAATTCGCACCGGAATTTGCACATTTTAACGATGATGTACTTTTCGGCGAAAACTGGAATAACCAGGACATCGACGTAAAAACAAGAAGCATTATCACAGTGGTTGCTCTGATGGCTTCCGGAATTACGGATTCTTCTTTAAAATATCATCTTCAAAATGCAAAAAATCATGGTGTGACACAAAAAGAGATTGCGGCAGTGATCACACATGCCGCATTCTATGCAGGTTGGCCAAAAGCATGGGCTGTTTTCAATCTTGCAAAGGAAGTGTGGAAAACAGGCGAAGGAGATTTGCCATACGAAGAGGAAGCAATGCGGGCACATGCAAAAGAGATGCTATTTCCAATCGGTGCACCAAACGATGGCTTTGCACAGTATTTTTCCGGCAGAAGTTTTCTTGCACCGATTTCCACTTCTCAGGTTGGAATTTTTAATGTGACATTTGAACCTGGATGCAGAAATAACTGGCACATCCATCATGCAAAAAGTGGAGGCGGGCAGATCCTGATATGTGTTGCCGGAAGAGGATATTATCAGGAAGAAGGCAAAGAAGCTGTAGAAATGAAGCCAGGTGACTGCATCAATATTCCGGCAGAAGTGAAACACTGGCATGGCGCAGCACCGGACGAATGGTTTTCCCATCTGGCAATAGAAGTTCCGGGCGAAAATAGTTCCAATGAATGGCTTGAACCGGTAAGTGATGAAGAATATAGAAAACTAAAATAGGAAGGTTGAAAAAAGCCGAGGCATTCTTGAATTATAAGACAATTTGCATATGGAGGTTATATTTATGTTGAAAAAAGAAGAATTAAAACTAGTATCTGAATGGGATAAAACTTTTCCAAAAAGTGAAAAAGTAGATCATGAGAAAGTGACATTTGTAAATCGTTATGGAATCACACTTGCTGCAGATTTGTATAAGCCGAAAAATGCATTTGGGAAATATCCAGCGATTGCTGTAAGTGGACCATTTGGTGCAGTCAAAGAACAGTGTTCCGGACTGTATGCGCAGACGATGGCTGAAAGAGGATATTTAACGATTGCATTTGATCCTTCTTTTACGGGAGAAAGTGGAGGCAATCCAAGATACATGGCTTCTCCGGATATTAATACAGAAGATTTCATGGCTGCTGTTGATTTCCTTTCTGTTCGGGAAGAGGTAGATCAAGATAGAATAGGAATCATTGGAATCTGCGGCTGGGGTGGGATGGCTCTTAACGCAGCTGCACTCGATACGAGAATAAAAGCAACGGTTGCATCTACCATGTATGATATGACGAGGGTAAATGCGAATGGGTACTTTGATTCTGAGGACAGTGAAGAAGCACGTTATGCGAAGAAGCAGTCGCTGAATACCCTCAGAACACAAGAATACTGTAAAGGCGAATATTCCAGAGCTGGTGGTTGTGTTTCTCTTCCGGTTCCAGAGGATGCCCCTTTCTTTGTAAAAGATTACAGTGAGTATTATAAAGGCAGATGTTATCATAAAAGAAGCCTGAATTCCAATGATGGCTGGAACAGTATTGGATGTATGTCATTTATGAATCAGCCAATATTAAAGTACAGTAATGAAATCAGAAGTGCAGTCCTCATTGTTCACGGAGAAAAAGCACACAGCTATTATTTTGGAAAAGATGCTTATGAAAATATGATTAAGGACAGCAAGTACACATCCAATAAAGAGCTGCTAACAATTCCAGGGGCTGTTCATACAGATCTTTACGATAATCTGGATGTAATCCCATTTGATAAAATCCAGAAATTTTTTGAAGAAAACGGAGTTGGTTAATTATGGCAAAAAAAGTATTGATCATATCGACAAGTCTTCGAGGAGGGAGCAATTCTGATATACTTGCAAATGAGTGTGCAAAGGGAGCAAAAGAAGCGGGGCATGATGTGGAACTTCTTTCTTTGAAAGGAAAAGATATAAAATATTGTATCGGTTGTCTATCCTGCCAGAGGACTGGGATGTGTGTACAGAAGGATGATATTGCAGATATTATGGCAAAGGTAAAGAATGCAGAAGTTATTGTCTATGCAACCCCAATTTATTATTATGAGATGTGCGGTCAGATGAAAACACTTCTTGATAGATTGAATCCTTTATATTCGGCAGATTATTTATTCAGAGATATTTATATGATTGCAACTGCGGCAGAGAATGAGGAAAGTGCATTTGAGAAAGCCTATAATGGGCTGCAAGGCTGGGTAGATTGTTTTGAAAAGGCTTCCTTAAAAGGCATGGTCGGTGGCGGTGGAATTGATGCAGCAAATACAGCTGAGGATCATGTGGATATAATGAAGAAGGCATATGAACTTGGAAAAAATTTATAAGTTGATAAAATAATTCTAATTATTAAAACTAATAGTAACTCAATATTATCAATAGCAAAGCTATAAGATTTCAAAAAATGGAGTCTTATAGCTATTTTTTTGCATTTGCCCACTGTATTTTACCCGCTGAGCGTTTCGTTATATGAGGGCGTAAAAAAGCTTCCAAAAGATATGGAGCCGATGGTGTATGTGAAGTATTGTGAGAAAAGTGAGTTGGGGAATCCAAGATGCCAGAAGTTATCTGATTTGGATTCCAAAACAGTAGAACAGGACAAAGCCTGGTATGCTGACCGGGATCAAAACACCAACGAACCAAAAACGACAGCGCAGATGTTTTTTACAGTATATTATGCTGAGAAGGGTGATAAGATGCTGCATTATTTTCAAGGTAAGATAGACATTGGTAGCGGAAATGGCGGCATCATCAGTCAATTAAAGATGCAGAATGAAATGAAGTTGACGGATGAAAGCTGGATCAGTTATCAGCAAGGAAAAGGAAATTTTGTTTTTGAACGTAAAAATGGTAATGTTTTTCTTGTGTACAGCAGAGCACTATAGTATAATAAATCCGGTTTTATTGCATAAGTTTAAAGGCTATAATAAGGAAAACGGCAAACCAGATGAAAGTCTGGGACGCAAAGCCAGAAGAGGCTAAAGGCAGAAAGTTTGACCAGGTCTGCCGGTTGCAACTGTTTCTATATCATATATGGAAAAGATGTGAAAGCGGAAGAAATCTCGATAACTTATATACTATATCGATGAGTGATTCTAAAGAAATGTAGTAGGGATACGGGCATATTTGGGCAAGTATCCTTTTTATATGCCAAAATGGGTACGAAAACTGGCAGGGATAGGTTCTCTGTATACAGATAAAAGCAGGATGAAGAAGGCATAAGACGAAGAGAGGACTTTTATAAAATGAAAAATTATGAAGACAAAATATATTCATTAGGTGAGACTGTAACGGGACAGACACAGGCTGTGTCACAGGCCGTACAGAAAACACTGGAAAATAATGGCGGGGTAGGTATAATGACAGGATCTTATGACCAAAACCTGTCTATTTTGTCTGTGGATAATCTGCTGTTGCATAGTACAGGATATACATTCGATACTTTCATGGAACATACAAAAGGCTCATTGAAAAACTTCTTTTATGACGAGGAAGATAAACTGGAGCGAGACCGTTTTTTGCAGCTTCACGGAACAGGGGAAGCACAGATCCTTGCAGCAGACGGTATAGTGAATAATGTACGGCTTTGTAAAGAGGATGCGACAGATGAGGCGGGCAGACAGATCTGGGTTATGTCCGTACAGGTCAACTGGGATCATGTAAATTTGGCACTGCTCAATGAGGCTATCTATTCCGGCTTCTGGTATTTTGACTGTGACGAAAACAGTGAGATTGTGAATACAAACTGGAGTCATGAATTCCGAAAAATGCTTGGCTATCATGACACTCTGGACTTTCCGAATAAACTGGAATCCTGGTCAGATCTTCTGCATCCACAGGATAAAGAAAGAGTAATGGTGCAGCTTCAGGCGGCAATTAAGGATAAGACGAACCAGATAAAATACCAGGTAGAGTATCGTATGAGAATGAAGGATAATCAATACCAGTGGTTTCGGGCATCTGCAGAAGTAATACGCCGTCTGGATGGTTCTGCCAGCAGGATTGCCGGGATTTTTATTAACATTGATAGGGAGAAAAAAGAAACCATGCAGGCACAAAAATCTGCTGCTTTCCACCGGGCTTTTACGAAAACAGATCTGTGCGAGTATTATGTAAATCTGGAAGCGAATACTTTTGATACCTTTAAGGTTGAACCGTCCCTGATGACAGTTTTTGAACAGAGTCGTACATGGGATGAACTGATCCGGCATTTTGTGGATTCCTATGTTGTGGAAACAGATAAGAAAGCGGTAGCTGCTTTTTATGACCGTGGTTATATTGCAGAAAAACTGAAAGGTCTGGAAACAGAATTATCTTTAGAGTGCCGAATCACTCTGGATGGAGAAGAACGATGGGTACGCAATGTGATTATACGTGGCGAGATAGAGGATTCAGAATATGCCATGATCTTTCTGCGTGATATCACGGAAGCTAAGGTAGAGAGCGCACGGCATCTGCAGATGGCAGCGGACAATGCTTCCATGGAGCAGCTGATCCAGAGCATTGTGCGTCTGGTTGACCGTTTTGTTGTCTGTGATCTGGAAAATGACAGATATGAATTCTACAACCTGAATGGACAGATGATATATAAACCTCTGGGATTTTATCATGATTTTCAGATGCAGGTTCTTGAAAAATATAAGACACTGGAACCATTAGAAGCTATAGATATCCTAATAGCCCCGGATAATATCCGGAAAAAACTGAAAAGTGAAAATGATATTTATAAGTTTGAGTATTGCAGCCTGGATGAAAAGACTTATAAAATCGCTTCTTATATTCCCTTGGAATGGAAGAATGGAAAGCTGGAAAAGGTATTGCTGGCATCCATGGATGTGACACAGGAAAAGAAAGCAGAGATTGAATCCCGTCAGGCACTGATAGAAGCTTACCGGTCCGCAGAAAATGCAAATCGTGCGAAAACAGAATTCCTTTCCAATATGTCCCATGATATCCGGACACCAATGAATGCGATTGTGGGTCTGACGGCAATCGCAGGAGCAAATGTTGAGAGCCAGGACAGAGTCATTGAATGCCTCGGCAAGATCACAGAATCAAGCCGCCATCTGCTGGGGCTGATCAATGAAGTATTGGATATGGCACGTATTGAAAGTGGAAAAATGACACTGGCACAGGAAGATTTCAATCTGTCAGAGCTGGTAGATAATCTTATTACACTTACGAAACCGGTGCTTGATGAACATAAACATAATTTTGATATACACATCAATCATATTGAACATGAGGCTGTCTGTGGTGACAGCTTGAGGATTCAGCAGGTATTTGTGAATCTGATGAGTAATGCGATCAAGTATACAACGGATGGTGGAAATATTATTTTTTCCATAGAGGAAAAGCCAAATGGATTTTCAGAACTTGGATGCTATGAATTTACGATTGAGGATAATGGGATCGGTATGTCACCGGAATTCCAGAAAATCATGTTTGATCCTTTCAGCCGCGCGGATGACCAACGTACAACCAGAGTCCAGGGAACTGGTCTGGGAATGGCAATCAGCAGAAATATTGTGAACCTGATGAATGGCACTATTAAAGTGGACAGTACCTTGCACAAGGGAACTAAAATCACAGTAACCATTTATCTGGAGCTTCAGGAAAAAGAAAAAGAACAGGACAAAAATCTGATGAATCTGCCGGTTCTGGTAGTGGATGATGATAAGACATGCTGTGAAAGTACAGTTGCCACACTGAAGGAAATCGGTATTATGGGTGAATGGGTTCTCTCTGGCAGGGAAGCGGTTGAGCGCTGTTATGCACGGCATGAGTTGAAAGATGATTACTTTGCTGTTATTTTAGACTGGAAGATGCCGGAGATGGATGGTATAGAAACTGCCAGACAGATCCGGAAACGGATCGGGAAAGAGATTACCATCATTGTATTGACATCCTATGAATTCAGCGAAATTGAAGAAGAAGCAAAGGCTGCAGGTGTAGATGCTTTTATTGCAAAACCGCTGTTCCGTTCCCGGCTGACGGCAACACTGCGGCAGTTTACTTCAGAAAGAAAAGAAAAAACAGCGAGAAATTATCTGGAGAAGCTGTCAGAAGCAGACTACACAGGAAAAAGGATTCTGCTGGTTGAGGATAATGAGTTGAACAGAGAAATTGCTGGTGAAATTTTGCAGATGACAGGGGCAGAAGTGGAAACAGCAGAAAATGGAAAAATCGCAGTTGAAAAAGTGGAAGCTTATCCGGAAGGATTGTATGATCTTGTTTTTATGGATATCCAAATGCCTGTCATGAATGGTTATGAGGCAACTGCAGCAATCAGGAGCCTTCCGGGTGAAAAGGGAAAACTGCCTATTGTTGCCATGACTGCCAATGCTTTTGCAGAAGATGTACAGTTAGCCAAAAATACAGGCATGAATGGACATATCGCGAAACCGCTGGATATGAATAAGTTGAATGATGTTCTGGAAAACTGGCTGTAATTGCCTTTCAGATGCATGGGAAAAGCAGACAGGAAATATAGAGAGAGGATTTTGTTATGACAGAAATATTCCTATTTGTAAAGGTGGAAAAGGTAGTGTAGTAATAGAGAAAAAGCTAGAGTTAGAACAATACATAGAAATTGTTTTTAGTTATAACACAGAAACAAGTTTAGAAGAATTTATGTTAGATTATAAAAAATAGAGATGTTAATCACGATTGGCTCAGGTATAATTCCGTACAGAAGAAAAACTTGTTTTTATGATAGAAACAAATAATTTACATCTTATTTATACCTTTGGAAGACCGAATCGGAATAATTAAAAAAGTTGTCATAATTTAGTTGGTCAAAAAATAATACTACACTCAAAATCAATTAAAAAATCACTCGTAAAAAAATACGATTGATTTTTTGCACATTTCTTTTTGGGGTTGATGATAATGGAAATGTGAAAGGATTGCTAGATGTAAAACAGGCCTGTCTGGATATCGAAAATAAAATCAATGACAGTATATCACCTCAACCAAACTATACACTTGAAATACAGAATAATGACCAGACGATAAAACTTACTGTAAAAAGTGGTCTTCAAAAACCGTATTTATATAAATCAAAAGCATACAAACGAAATGATACAGCAACGATAGAGGTAGATACATTGGAATTTTCAAGGCTTGTATTAGATGGAAAAAATATTAGCTTCGAAGAATTACCTTGTAAAGATCAGGAGCTATCTTTTAAAATTTTACAGTGTAAACTGAAAGAAAATATTTACATTGAAACTTTCAATCAAGATATTTTAAAGACATTGAACCTGTATGACAATATAAATGGTTATAATAATGCAGCGGGACTTTTGGCAGATAAAAATCATTTTTCAGGAATTGATATTGTTAAGTTCGGTGAGAATATCAGTATTATTCAAAAAAGAGTAATGTTTGAATATATATCGGTTTTAGAAATATATGAAAAAGCACTTGCTGTATTTAGAGATTATTACCAATATGAAGTAATACAGGGAGCTGACAGAAAGATGGTAGAGAAAATACCGGAAGCAGCTTTCAGAGAAGCAATTGCAAATGCTTTGATTCATAGGGTATGGGATATTAATTCACACATCAGAGTTTCTATGTTTGATGATAGAATAGAAGTAGTGTTTCCTGGTGGATTGCCGGCTGGAATAACGGCAGAAGAATATTTATCAGGTAAACTACCTATTTTAAGAAATAGAAATCTTGCAAATGTATTTTACAGACTGGGATTAGTAGAGATATTTGGAACAGAAATTACACGAATCAAACAACTGTATGCAGAGAGTTTGATAAAACCAGAATTTGAAGTGTCAGAAAATGCTATAAAAATTGTACTACCGATATTTGAAACGAATGTCAATTTAACCGAAGACGAAAAAGTGATTTACAAATTTTTAAGTAAGACGATGCTGAAACCAATAAGCGAAATTGCACCATATGTCCCATTTGGCAAATCAAAAACAACACAATTACTGAAAGCTATGGAGAAAAAGGGTGTGATTGCAGTTGAAGGAAAAGGCAGAGGAACAAAATATATCATTAAGTGATTGAGAACAGATCACCGTCAGCATCGGACGGACCATTGCTCCCATGGCCGTCACAAAGCGTCCGAAGCGAAGCATAAGACATAGTTTTCTTTTCTAAGACCTTTGTATTGTGAAATTAGATTCATGATACGTTTTCCCCTTTGCATATTCCCCAGTTTCATACTACTAATAATATATAATGCGGGCACTTTTTTGTCTATCTTATTCCGTCGGGTTTCAGCAAAAGATGGTGGTTGATTGAAGCCGGAAAATGATGTATCTTAGTACTTAGAAAATAGCAGTTGTAAGGGGATTATGACTGAGCAAAAAAGGAGAATATGATGAAATCAGAAGAGGTTATGAGAATACTGGAAAATGCCATCCGTATCGGAAAAGGTGTGATCCGGTATGGAAGTGTTGCATCGTATATTCCGGAGCTTGCCAAGGCAGATAAGAATAAACTGGGAATCTGCCTTTACACAATAGACGGCAATCAATTTGAGACCGGAAATACAGAAGATAGATTTACGATACAGTCCATTTCCAAAGTAATGGCACTGTGTCTGGCACTGGAAACATTTGGAGCAGAGTTTGTGTTTAATCATGTTGGTGTGGAGCCGTCAGGGGAGGCTTTTAACTCACTGGTAGAACTGGATAACCGAAGTAACCGGCCCTTTAATCCGATGATCAATTCTGGAGCAATCACGGTTGCGAGCCTGCTTGTAAACCACTATTCCATCGAAGATATGCAGAAGTATATGCAGGACGTATGTGAAGATCCGGAGATTGCAGTAGACGAAGCTGTATTTCAGTCTGAGATGGCGACTTGCGCAAGAAATAAGGCGATTGCCTATCTTTTAAAAAGTAAGGAGATCATTGATACCGATGTAGAAGATAGTGTTACCTTTTATACAAAGATGTGTTCCATGTCGGTAAATGCAAGAGATCTGGCAATGTTCGGTCTTTTGCTTGCAAATGACGGAGTGCAATTATCTACCGGAAAACGTCTGATCTCATCTCAGACTGTACGGATGGTACAGACCATTATGCTCACCTGCGGGATGTATGACGGATCAGGTGAATTTGCGTTAAGAACAGGAATTCCGACTAAGAGCGGAGTCGGCGGCGGCCTGCTTAGCGTATCGAAAAAGAAAATGGGAATCGGGATCTACGGACCGTCTCTTGATAAAAAAGGAAACTGTATCGCAGGCTGCGAATTGTTGGGATATATTTCAGAAGCACTGCATCTTCACATCTTTGATACCAGAGAGTGGAAGGTAGAAGAATAAAAAAAGACGATACTGCAGAAATAGGGCATTCTGGGACAAATCAAGGAGAAACAAAACTATGATTAAAGTACTTTTCATCTGTCACGGCAGTGTTTAAGGGACGTGACAAAAGCCTTGATTTTATTGGGTTTCTTGGATAGAAACGTAAAATTTACACCTTATTTACACCTTTGGAAGATCGGATCGGTATAGTTAGAACAGGAAAGGCGTGAGATGAATCTTACGTCTTTTTTCTTAGATTTTATGTAGGCGGTTTCCTTGGTAATATCAGCAATACATGGTATAATTTATTCAGAAGAACTCTCGAGGTGGAATATTATGAAATTTGATGCGGTAACAATAAAGAATTTCAGAAATTTTGAAAATATAACAATTGACCTTACGAACAAAAATGTTCTTTTTGGAATGAATGATGTTGGAAAGACCAACTTTCTGTATGCCTTAAGGTTTTTGTTCGATAAAGATGTAAGAAGACAGAATTTCATTGATACAGATTATTACAAAAAGAACACCAATACGCCGATAGAAATCCTTGTCTCAATAGATATCGGAGATACTGAAGATGGCGATAGCCAGAAGCTTCGTGCTAAATTGAAGGGCGCTATTCTTTCAGGACAAGACAAGGTCTATATCAAGGTAAAAGCTACTTATGACGAGAAAGAATTGGTTGGTATACCTGTTTTGTATTGGGGCGGAGATGCCGAAGATCTTGAAGAAATGAAAGTTCATGGAACATTCTTCGACATTGATTATGTTTTTAATGTATTCTACATTGATGCATATGTTGATCTCTATACTTTATTTAAGAAAAATGCCAATACACTGCTTGTAAATGACAAAGAACAGGATAAAGAAATTTTAGAAAACATACAGAAAGCCTGTGACGATCTAAACACCCAGATTTCTGGTCTGTCTGGTATTAAAACATTTGAGGAGAGAATTGCACCTGAATACAAAAAATACAGACACGAAGATGTCTCCGTATCTGTCAAATCAGAAATTGCAGTGAAGGGCTTATACTCTAATATTGTGCCTTATATTAAGCAGGATTCTGATAATTCGTTATACCCAACTTCTGGTGAAGGTCGAAAAAAGTTACTGGTATATGCTATTTTTGACTTATTGTCAAAAGAGGAGGAAGAAAAGAAGATCAATCTTTTTCTGATTGAAGAGCCAGAAAATCATTTGCACAGATCTATGCAAATTGCACTGTCGCATATTCTCTTCCACGATGAAAAATATCAGTATTTGTTTATGACAACCCATTCCCCTTATGTGTTGGCAGAAATGGATCGTGTAAATCTGATTCGTATATATAATGCTGATAAGATTGTGAGCAAAAGTGCTCTCTATAATGTACCAGAAGAATTTAAGACCCAGAAAAAAATGCTGAATCGTGGATTGGTAGAAGCAGTGTTCGCAGATAAGGTATTACTTGTTGAAGGGCCTTCTGAAAATGTATTGTTCGGTAAGATTTTGTCAGAACTAAACCCATTTTTTGAAGCAGACGGTATTTATATACTTCCGGTTGGTGGCTTTGGGTTTAGACCATATTTTGAAATATTAGATGCATTAGAGATTGATAATATTATTAAGACTGACAATGATTTAAGAAAAAATACGGGTAAGGAAAAATATAGTGTGCTGGGGTTCTCCAGACTAAACAACTATATCGGTGAAAACCTTCTTCCTACGGAGCCTATTGACGAAAGTGGCGTGGAATCAAAACGAAAGCTATATGACAGCAACAGAGAAACTCTGGATCAAATTAGGAAAGAACATGCGTTATATTTGTCGAGATGCAGTTTGGAAGAAGATTTGGATGAAGTTCTTCATGATAAAATGGTTGAATATCTTCCACAAGCAGGCGGAGATGTAATTGGATACTTGCAAGATGCCAAAAATAATCATATGGTAGAACTTGTCGAAAAGCTTACTCCAGAGGACTGTACCCGTATTTTTGAACACTATAATTTTGCTTGTTTGAAGGAGGTAACACTGTAATGCTGTCTCCCATACAAAAAGAAATCGTAGAGTTACCGGGAAACCTAATAGTAAGAGCGAGTGCCGGTACCGGAAAGACTCATACTATGGTATCTAAAATTGAATATGATATAGCTCATTGTCACACGCATAAAGCAGTTGCTGCAATTACATTTACAATTAAGGCGGCTGCTGAAATCAAAGATAGATTAACCATTGATACGAGCAATCATTTCATTGGAACAAATAATAGTTTTGCAATTGAAGAAATCATTAAGCCTTTCATGAAAGATGTGTTTGGAAGAGCTTATAAGTTGGATATGAGTACAGATTATTCTGTAAAAGTAAAAACATTTGCAGAAGGCTTGGTAAAAATAAAGGATGAACAAATCCTTTGCTCATATGCAAATAGCAAGGAGAACTTCATATTTCAACTTGCATTAGAGATTTTACAGAAGTCAAAGGCGTGTCAATTGTATTTAAAGGCTAAGTATTTTAAAATCTATGTAGACGAATATCAAGACTGCGATAAGGATATGCATGCATTGTTCATGTATATCTGTGAAAGTCTAAATATAGATACTTTTGTAGTAGGTGATGAAAAGCAATCAATCTATATGTGGCGTGGTGCATATCCAAAAGCTTTTATGAGCATTTGGGACAGAGAAGATTTTTCAAAGAAGTTTATGAGAGATAATTTCCGATCCTGTCAACAGATACAGAATTATTCGAATCTACTCTGTGATGAAACGAGGGATCTCTATAAGACTGTCGATGATCTATCTTCCGTAATTGTGATATGCACGACACGGTCAAATTGGGTTGCTTCCGTAACACAATATTTGGACACTAATAAGAAATGTGCATTGTTGCGATATAGCAAAGCTAACGCAGAAGCGGGCGCTAAGGCATTACGTGATGGAGACATGGAGTTTACCTATATTCCACAGACACCCATTTCAGAAATAACTACAGATGCAGCATGGCTTTACAATGCGATTGCTAAGTATTTCATTCTTCCAAAGTATTCAGCTTATGATTTTAGAGATGAAATTCCTAATGAGGTGGTTGGAAATAAGAAAATTTTGAATTATATAAAAAAATCTCTTAGCCTTTTGGATGAGTGCATAAAGCAAGAGGATATATCTGCTTTCGTAAAGCGGGTTGAAGTGATTGCAGATTATTTGGGTTACGATACCAAAGAAGAACATTGCAAAAAAGTATATGAAACAATTTGTGACCCTAAGTTTCATCCTGCGTTTAATATGGATGAATTGAAACGAATTGCGATTACCTTTCACTCTTCGAAAGGACTGGAGTTTGAACAAGTAGTTTTGTTTGTGTCTGACTATAAACTGTCAAGTGAAGAAGATGTTTATAACCATTATGTTGCAGCCACAAGAGCTAAAACCAAGCTAATTTTGGTATATGTCAATGGTGATTGGAGTGCAGGCCAATTTGCAAAGAATATAAATAATATATTGGGGAAGTCTGGCTTAAAAATGAAGGATGTAGCAACTATAGTTAACTGTACCGAATGCATCAGTGATTAGGAAAAAAGGTCTCTCAACACCAAGTACGCATGGTATTGGGAGATCTTTTTCTTATAGGTGTACACGCAAAGCGTTAGTTGACGCAATCCTAATCATGCTTTTATGTAAATCAGTGTATTTTACGGAATATCGAAAACCTAAGTATCCTGTGACGGCAAAAATGTAACAACCAAACTCGGGAAATGTTGATGTTTTTGCCGATGATGTGATATAATATGTAATAGATTAACGTAGTTTTTTTGGATAGATTTTATGGCGGAGGATTATAGATGCGATATCTTTCAGTTGCTGAAATAGCGAAAAAGTGGGATGTGTCCCAACGTAGTGTTAGAAATTACTGCGCCCAGGGACGTGTGAACGGTGCGTTTCTTACCGGCAAGACATGGAATATTCCGGAAAACGCAGAAAAACCGGAGCGTACCAACAAAAGAAAAGAAGGACCAATTACTCTGTTGGATATTCTGAAAGAGCAGAAGGTAAGTAAATATTCCGGTGGGATCTACCATAAAACACAGATTGATTTGACATATAATTCCAACCATATGGAAGGAAGCCGCCTGACCCACGATCAAACCAGATATATATTTGAAACCAACACCATCGGCGTAGAAAAAGAAGTGCTGAATGTGGATGACGTGATCGAAACAGCAAATCACTTCCGCTGCATTGACATGATTATTGATCATGCAAAAGCAGCTCTGACGGAGAAGTTCATCAAAGAACTTCACTTGGTTTTGAAGAACGGCACCAGTGATTCCAGAAAAGATTGGTTTGCTGTTGGCGAGTATAAGAAACTCCCGAATGAAGTCGGCGGCAGGGATACAGCTTTTCCGGAAGAAGTTGCCGATAAAATGAAGGCCTTGCTGATGGAATATAACGCCAAGGGAGCAAAGACCTTTGAAGATATTCTGGACTTCCATGTGAAGTTTGAGCGGATTCATCCGTTCCAGGACGGTAACGGTCGTGTGGGCAGATTGATTATGTTTAAGGAGTGCCTGAAATATAATATCGTTCCGTTCATCATTGAAGACAATCTGAAGATGTTCTATTACCGTGGACTAAAGGAATGGGACAACGAAAAAGGCTATCTGACAGATACCTGCCTGACCGCACAGGACAAGTATAAAGCGTATTTGGATTATTTTAGGATTGCATATTAAGCAAGAAGCGAGGTGCAGCTATGTCAGCAGAAAAAAACTGGCAATTTGAACTTGAAGAATATATCAAACAAGGTGAGCCTGGTCAAATTGAAAAGATTGAAGCGTGGCAGACTGCAATTGGCTTGCAGGCGGTAGATGGTTTGAAGACCTCTGCGTATCTATTAGATACTGCCAAGGAACATATCGAAGGAAAAATCAGTATTGATGAAGCGCAGAAACGTATTCAGAGCTATTACGAGCAACGTACTGATCGTACGGAAGTTGAAAACGATACTAAGGAGGCAGATATTGTATCTGCAAGAATTGCGAAACTATTAGGCGAGAAAGCATTTCAGTTTTCACCGGCTGAATGGCTGACAATTCACCGCAGATTGTTTGATGGTGTATTTTCCCATGCCGGGCAGATTCGTCAGTATAACATTACAAAAAGAGAATGGGTACTGAAAGGAGATACTGTTACTTACGCAGCGTGGAACAGTATCAAATACACTCTTGATTATGATTTTGCTACGGAGAAACAGTATTCTTATGCAGGCTTGTCTGTAGAACAATGCGTGAAACATCTTGCTAAGTTTGCTTCGGATATTTGGCAGATTCATCCGTTCTGTGAAGGTAACACCAGAGCAACGGCTGTTTTTATGATCAAATACATGAAGACATTCGGGTTCAAAGTAAACAATGATGCTTTTGAGAAGAACTCTTGGTATTTCCGCAACGCTTTGGTAAGAGCTAATTATAACGATCTGCAAAATGGTATTCATGCTACAACAAAGTTCTTGGAAATGTTCTTCAGCAATTTAATTTTGGGAACGGAATATGAGCTGAAAAACAGATATATGCACGTAGATTATGTGGATGATAATTTTCAAAGTGTCATCCCTAAAGTTCCAAAGTCTCAATTTGACACTTTGGAATGCACTTTAGAAGAACTGGCAGTTTTGAAATTGATTTACAAGAATCCGTCCATTAAGCAAAAAGAGCTTGTGGCAGAGACAGGAAAATCTCTTAGCACCGTAAAACGAATTATGGAGTCCTTACAAAAAAAGGATTATATCCGTAGAGTCGACGGAAAGAGATATGGAAAATGGGAAGTACTGATTTGAAAACACCTCAATATGGAGAAGAGATATGACTAACAAACAGTTGAAAAATTTAAAAGATACATTGTGGACGACTGCCGATCAGCTACGTGCTAATTCTGGCTTGAAGTCCACGGAATACGCCGAGCCTATTCTCGGCTTGATTTTCCTGCGATTTGCAGATGTAAAATATAGCAAGTTCGAGCCTGAGATCAAGGCAGAGTTTAATTCTACCAAAGGTACTCGTATGGAGCGCCCTATCCACGAAATTGCTATTGAAAAATGCGGTTTTTATTTGCCGGAAGAAGCCAGATATGATTGGCTGTTGAATTTGCCGGAAAGTGAAGATCTTGCCAAGAAGGTTAAAGAAGCTATGGAAGCGGTTGAAAAATACACCGCTGAATTGGAAGATACTCTTCCAAAGGATATTTATTACAGCGTTAACAGCGAAGATGATCCGCTCGTATTGGCAAAGCTCTTGAAGAACTTTAAGGATATTCCTGCGGATGTAGAGCTTGACATCTTCGGTGAGATTTATGAATACTTTCTGGGCGAATTTGCGCTGGCTGAGGGTCAGGGCGGCGGTGAATTCTTCACCCCAGCATCTGTTGTCCGTTATATGGTTGAAGTCCTTGCGCCTACTGAGGGTAGGATTCTCGACCCAGCCTGCGGTAGTGGCGGTATGTTCGTTCAGACCGCTCATTATATCGAAAAGCATAAAGCTCAGGGCAGGCAGATGAACCTGCGTGCTTATGGCGTAGAAAAGACGGGCGCAACCGTTCGACTGGCAAAGATGAACCTTGTCCTTAACAATGTCCGTGGCACCATTACCCACGCAAACTCCTATTATCGTGATCCTTATGATAGCTTTGGTAATTTTGACTATGTTATGGCAAATCCGCCTTTCAATGTGGATGGCGTAGAATTGGATCAGGTTAAGGATCAGCCTCGTTTTAATACCTACGGCGTGCCTCAGAATAAAACCAAAAACAAAAAGAAAGATGCCAAGGAAACCGTTCCTAACGGCAACTACCTATGGATCAATCAGTTTGCAACTGCGCTGAATGATACCGGTCGTGCTGCTCTGGTTATGGCAAACTCTGCATCGGATGCAGGTAACAGTGAAAAGGATATTCGTATAAAGCTGATTGAAAGCGGTATTATCAGCCAGATGGTAACTCTGCCGTCCAATATGTTTACCTCTGTTACGCTGCCTGCTACCTTGTGGTTCTTCGATAAGGCGAAGGTAAAGAAGGATGAAATTCTGTTTATTGATGCCAGAAATATTTTCACTCAAATTGATCGTGCGCACCGTAAATTTTCCGATGAGCAGATTCGGAACCTTGGTATTATCACAAGACTTTATGAGGGCAAGACGGAAGAATTCGAAGCCCTGCTGGCTGATTATCGTGCAAAACTGGCAGATGCACCGGAACTCTCTGACGATGAAGATATTATGCCTAAGAGCTACTGGCAATCCAATATTGACTGGCTGACAGAACGCTTCCCGGAAGGGAAATACAGAGATGTTGTCGGCCTGTGCAAGGCAGCAACAATCGGCAAGATTTATGATGACAAAGGAAAAGTTGTTGGCTATAAGGATGACAGTATCGGTGATCAGGACTTTTCTTTGAACCCTGGCCGTTATGTTGGCGTTGTGATCGAGGATGACGGCTTAACGCAGGAAGAGTTCAAGGAGCGAATGATGGCATATTACACAGTGCTTTCTGAACTAAATGCAGATGCTCGCAATTTAGAAAAAAGCATAGCACAGAATTTACAGGAGTTGTTTGAGAAGAAATGAGAGAAAAACTGAAATTACACTGTGATGTAATATCTGGATATGCCTTTTCTTCTTCAGACTGGAAAGAAGAAGGCATCCCAGTAATTAAAATTGGCAACATAAGTAATGGTAGTGATATTGACTGCGATGAGTTGCAATATGTGGACGAATTCTTTTGGGATAAGTTAGATCCTAAATATCACATATCTAATGGTGATATACTGGTATCATTAACGGGGAGCCATATAAATCAACCCAACTCTATGGTTGGAAGAAGTTGTCGCAGTTTGACTGAGAAAAAATATTTACTTAATCAGCGAGCTGGTAAAGTTATTCCATTTGATAATACGGATAAAAATTACTTGTACTATTTGTTATCTACAAAGGCCATAAAATATGATATTGCTAATAGAGCCTATGGCGGAGCAAATCAGGTTAACGTTAGTCCTTCGGATATTAAGAATATCAAATGGAAATTCCCTTTGATAGAAAAACAGAAAAAAATATCTGGAATCTTATTAAAATATGATGAACTAATTCAAAATAATAACAAACGAATTATACAACTCGAAGACATAGCCCAAGAACTATATCGAGAATGGTTTGTTCGTTTTCGCTTCCCTGGGTATGAAAATGCCAAGTTTGAAGACGGAATCCCAGAGGGATGGAAAATTAAAAGGATGAATGAATTCTGCTATGTTACAGATGGAACTCATGACACACCTAAACCGGTAGATGTAGGTGTTCCTTTCGTCACAGGCAGATGTATTTCTTCAGGATTTGTTGATTTCGATGCTGCTTATAACATCAGTGAAGCAGATCATGAAGGAATTAAAAAGCGTAGTGGATTAAAGTCTGGAGATATACTCTTTAGTAACATCGGTACGGTAGGCAACTGTTGCATTGTTGACTATAACCGTGAGTTCAGTGTAAAGAATGTAATCATTTTCAAGCCAGAAACAATGAGAGATACAGCATATCTTTATTACTGGATGACCAGTTCGATAATGCAAGAAATCTTTAGTGCTCAAACAAATGGTGCTTCTCAGCAGTTTGTTGGTCTAACATTTATGCGTAGATATAAACTGTTAGTTCCTAAAGATGATATTCTGGAAGCTTTTGCAGACAAAGTTTTACCTATTGTGGAACAAAAGCGACTGTTACATCAGAAAAATCTAAATCTGGATGCACAGCGTGATATGCTGTTGCCTCGCCTGATGAGTGGCAAATTGGAGGTGTAAGTATGGGAACACTAAAGATAAAATTTCCTCACAGTGAGGAGTATGAATTTGAAGCAGGAAAACCAGTTGTATTATTAGGAGCTAATGGTGCAGGAAAAACAAGGTTTAGCATTAAAATTGAAGAATTGAACGATCTAACATTTAATAATTGGAATGCCCAAGAGTCTGTGCTGATACATAGAATTTCTGCCCAAAAATCATTATCTATCCAAGAAAGTATTTCAATTTTAGATCATGAGAGTTCTGTGCGCAGTTTCTTTATAGGGGGTGCTAATCAATATGCTACTAAATCTGGAAATCGTTTTGGTTCAAATCCCGCTACATTTCTGTTAGATGATTTCAACAAAGCATTATCACTTCTGTTTTCTGAGGAAAATAAAGAATTACAGTTAGCACATCAACGAGATAAGCAGGCAATAAAAGAAAACTCAACACGTCCTGAGCCAATTACAACGGTAGTTGAAAAAGCAACAGAGATTTGGAATGAGTTACTTCCGCATAGAAAAATTGATTTGACTGGAAATGGTGTTCATGTAAACTATGAGAGCCAAAGATACCACGGTAAAGAAATGAGTGATGGTGAACGTGTCATGTTATACATGATTTGCCAAGTTTTGGTGCAACGTCCAAACACATTACTTATTGTCGATGAACCTGAACTTCATATCCATAAATCTATTGTCGATAAATTATGGACACGGTTGGAATCCGAGCGAAGTGATTGTATATTTATGTACATCACTCATGACCTGAATTTTGCTTTGTCCAGAAATGAAGCCAAAATTCTTTGGGTTAAGAGTTACAGTGGATCTGACTGGGAATATGAGTTCTTGGATAGTGCTGACTACGAGGATATTCCAGAAGCTTTGCTGTATGAAATAATTGGTACTCGTCAAAAAGTGCTTTTTGTGGAGGGTACCAAGAACAGTTACGATCACTACCTTTATCAAGAAATTTACAAAGACAAAGGATATCATGTTATTCCGTGCGGTGGTTGCCAAGAAGTAATTCGATTGGTAAAAGCAAAACGCACATATGAAAAATTAAATGCAATAAATGTATACGGAATTGTAGACCGAGATTTTAGAACTGAAGGCGAAATATCTGCGTTGCAAGGTGATGGAATTTATTGTCTTGACGTTGCTGAAGTAGAGAATTTGTTCGTGGTGCCAGAACTGCTTGATATTATGGAGACCGCATTGGCGTGTGATTCTGGAGCAGCACAACAAGCTAAAGATTTTATTGGCAATCTGTTCTCCCAAAATAAAGATAATCAAGTTACACTTGCTTTGGCACAAGAAATGAAACATCAGTTGTCATTGTTTGAATTGGGAAAACAGAAACTGACTCCTAAAGAAATTAAGGATAAGATTGACCTGAAATATTCGGAGCAGAATATTTCGACATTCCTTACTGAAAAACAGGCGATTTTTGATGGGGCAGATACAACTGAAAAGATTCTTGCTGTGTTCAATTTTAAGGATATGTCAAAGAAGGTTGGAGAAAAATTTGGCATCAAAGGCCGTGACTATCCACAAAGGGTATTAAATCTGCTACGCAGTAAGCGTAGTGAAAAAGAAGCTATTTTGGAAGCTTTAGGTAAATATACACCTGAGCTTCCCTAAAAAACTGGAGGTGATTCTATGCCGAAAATCATAACAGAAGATATGATTGAGCAAGCCGCCATTAAGGCTTTGCAGGAGCGGCATGATTGTAATGTTCTGAACTGTATGACAGAAGAACCGGACACACTTCCTGACGGAACCGGACGTAAGGATAAGAAACAGGTTGTTCTGCCAGATGTGATGTTAGAGAGCCTGTGTAGGATCAATCCAGATATTCCGGAACAGACTGTTCGCACGGTGGTGGACGAGCTGTGCCACACTCCTGTTTCTGGAGATCTAATGTTAACCAATTACCAGAACTATCAGAAGATCCGTAACGGTATCACTGTAGAGTACAACGAAAACGGCAAGAAAACCTCCAATATCCTCCGTCTGCTGTCTTATAATGATGTTTTGAGCAATATATTTACGGTTGCTTCTCAGATGTGGATCAAGGGCGAAACTCATTGGCGCAGACCGGATCTGATTATCTTCATCAATGGATTCCCGATGGTTTTCATTGAATTGAAGAACAGCAATATCCCGGTGAAGAATGCCTATGACATCAATTTGAAAAATTATCTGAAGGATATACCGTATCTGTTCAACTACAACCAGATTTGCGTTTTGTCTAATGGTATGGAAACTCGCTTAGGCAGCTTTGCCGCAGGGTATGAGTTTTTCTTTGAATGGCTGAAGGTGGAGAACGAAAAAGAAAACCCGGATAGAAAAGCCATCCGAGAGAACTTCACTAGTTTAGAGTATTTTATTGCCGGTCTTTGTGAGCCAAAAAATTTGCTGGATTACATAGAAAACTTCATTCTTTACGATCGACGCAGAACAAAGATTATTGCAAAGAATCATCAGTTCTTTGGCGTGAACAATGCCTACAATGCTTTCCTATGCCGTGAGGAGTTGAAAGGTAAGCTGGGTGTATTCTGGCATACCCAAGGTAGCGGCAAGAGCTATTCCATGGTTATGCTTGCACGTAAGATCAAGCATAAATGTACCGGCAATTTTACTTTTCTTGTCGTTACAGACCGTGAAGATTTGGATACGCAGATCTATAAGAATTTTCTGCGTACAGAATTTATTACGGATAAGGATAAGGTGCAGCCTGCGAATAGTAAGCAGTTGCGTGAAGAACTGAAAACTAATAAGTCTATTCTGTTTACGCTGATTCATAAGTTTAGATATGACAAGGGCAAGAAATATCCTGTTTTGTCTGAGCGTGATGATATTATCGTTATCGTTGACGAAGCTCATCGCACTCAGTACAAAGATTTGGCGGAGAATATGCGCACAGGTTTACCGAATGCTCAGTTCTTGGCTTTTACAGGCACACCGTTACTTGGTGCAAAGCGCCTGACCAATGCGTGGTTCGGTGATTATGTCAGCGAATATAATTTTGCAGAATCCATCAAAGATAATGCTACGGTGCCTCTGTACTATGTGAAGCGTGTACCGGAAGTAGAATTGCAAAATGATTTTCTTGATTCTGATTTTGCAGAAATTCTGGAAGAAGAAAACCTGACTGATGCAGAGCAGCGTCGATTGGAAAATCACTATGCAAAGGAATTGGAAGTCATTAAGCGTGATGACAGACTGGATGCCATTGCTCAGCACATTGTTTACCATTTCCCTCGTCGTGGTTTCCGAGGAAAGGGTATGGTTATTTCTGTGGACAAGTTTACTGCTGTGAAGATGTACGATAAAGTAAGCTACTACTGGAAAGAAGAAATTAAAAAGTTAAATGCGCAGATCACCAAAACCAAGGATGCTGCTGAGAAACTCCGTCTGAAAGATCTTGTGGACTATATGCGCAAAGTGGAAATGGCTGTTGTCATCAGTGAAGATGCCGACGAAGAAGCTAAATTTGCAGCAGAAGGATTGTCGATAAAACCGCATCGTGATCGTATGAACAAAGTTGATGAAAACGGTTTTGATATTGAGGATAATTTTAAAGACCCCAACAATCCGCTGCAACTGGTATTCGTTTGCGCAATGTGGCTGACCGGTTTTGATGCGCCGTCTGTTTCCACCTTGTATTTGGATAAGCCGATGAAAGGTCATACGTTGATGCAGACCATTGCCCGTGCCAACCGTGTCTATAACGGCAAGGAATGCGGTCTGATTATTGACTATCTGGATGTGTTTAAATATTTGAAACGAGCATTGGCTGATTATGCATCCGATGATGGCGGACTAATGCCGGTAAAGGATGTAGAAAAACTTCTGGAGCAGTTATACGAAGCGATTGATCTTACAAGAGTATTCTGCATGAGTCATAATGTGGATCTTGGAAAAGTCGTTGAAGATGGTGATACCTTCAAGAATCTATCGATCTTTGAGGATTACGCCAATATTATTGTAGGTAACGATGATGTGAAGAATGAGTTTTCTGTGTTGGCAAATACTGTCGATGGCCTGTACGAGTCGCTTAGACCAGATATTTTCAAGATGGATTTCGAGCCAGCTTACAAAGATGCCATTCTTTATCTAAAGGGAATCATCGATGGCAAAATTCGTCCTGAAAAAATTGAAGCGGCACAAGCCAGAATTAATGAACTGCTGGACCAGAGTGTTATTACCGCAGCAGATGCGAGAAAATACACTATCACAGAAGCAGGCAAAGAGATTGATTTATCCAAACTGGATATTGATGAACTCCGATCTCAATTCAAAAAGCTGAAGAATAAGAATCTTGAAATTGCAAATCTTCGTAAATACATCGAAGAAAAACTTCAGAAAATGCTGCGGCGCAACATAACTCGCACAAAATTTGCGGAGCGTTTTAGAAACATCATTGACGAGTACAACGCTGGTGGCTCTCAAAACGATGATTTTTATGAGAAACTTCTGAAGTTGATGGAAGAACTTCGTGCCGAAGAAGAACGTCATATTAAGGAAGAATTGTCGGAGACGGAATTGGAGTTGTTTGACCTTCTTAGAAAAGAACAGCTTACTGTCGATGAAGAAAAGCGTGTAAAGCTGACAGCAAAAGAACTCTACAACACACTTACAGAAAAACGCAATGAGTTGTTCATTGTCGGATGGCAAAATGATCCGCAGCCAAAGGAGCGAGTAAAAGGCGAGATTGTCTATATCCTAAATAAGTTCTTGCCAGAAAGCTACGACAGAGAAGTTTTCTTGAGAAAAAGTACACTTGTATTCGATCATATCGTTGATCAGGCAATGACTGGCTATAACTGGGTAGCTTAAAAATGACTGATACTCAGCTTTGATAAAGGAGTTTAAGTTTAATGTAACTATTAAAAGTAAGAGGTATCCCCTATGAAGATGAATCCTAATGAGACAGGAAAAAGAATTTAACTTCTTCGCTAGCAAAGGGGCTTGTCGTAAGAAGAACTTGCAGACAAACTTAATGTCAGTTCCAATACTGTAGCAAAGATTGAATGTGGCTTGCGTAGGCCATCAGTAGATTTTGTTGTCAATCTCGTTAATTTCCTTGATACAATAGTCGATTATATTATTCTGGGAGAAGAAATCAAAAAAGAAAGAAATTATGATTATTGATCCGAGAAATTGACGATAAGGTTGAACAGCTTTTGGAACTTAAGGAAAATTGCTTTGTTAAAAAAACTGATGAAGTAAGCGTAACTTGCAAAACGTTAGGAATAGCATAGTGTCAAAGTATTAGCAAAGAAAAAACCACTTTAGCTTCCACAAAATTAATTCTACGATAAAAACATACCGTCTAGACAGCTACTTTTTAATCTATTATCCAAAAGACATATAATATATAGGCTCGAATGGTGAAAGTGTCCATTTGAGCCTATTATTGTATGAATTCATACGTTACAACCAGAGCAAGATCCACCCGTGTATTACAGTATTGTCATTTTGACAATTTTGTATTACTTACGAGTAGCAGACCTTGATGGGGATTACGTCCCCATACCCACGTGAAAATATAATTGCTGGCAATTACATTTTAGCAGATACGCAAGCATATCTGAGTAAGCGTCACGGACAACAAAATAAGGAAATTTTGATAAGGCATTCACCTGGAATAGGTGGGTGTTTTTTTGTTTTTAAGTATTCAATTAATCGAAAAAATAAAAAAGTTTTCATCAGGGGGCTGTAAAAATGCCTCTCAACGTTTCGTATTAATGAAAGGGTATTTTTTGCAGGAAAAATAAAAAATTTTCATCAAGAGCCTATATTTATGCCCTTCATCTTTTGAATATATGTAAGGACATTTTTTGGCCGGCATAAAAATGATTTTTACAACAGTTAGAAACAGAAACGAGGCGAGAAAAGAATGAAATATGAATACATGAAGGAGTCAGAGCAGATGCTTCAGTACTTCCAGTTTCCGAAGTTTTTGCTCAAACTGAGCATTTCCCAAACTGCAAAATTTCTTTATATGATTTTGTATGACCGGGCGCGGATATCAAGAAAGAATAGCTGGATAGACAAGTATGGAAATGTTTATTTGATATTTCCGATAGAGGAATTGTCTGTTCAAATCGACAAATGCAAATCTTCTGTAAAAACAGCATTGAAGGAATTAGATGATGTGGGACTATTGGTTCGCAGATCCGGTGGTTTTTCAAAACCCAATCATTCATATGTAAAAATTCCATCTGATGAGATAGTTTTACAGCCGATTGACAATAAAGCGGTTGAAAAGATGGCTGTAATAGAGTCGGAAAAGCACCCATCATCTGGTCGTAAAAATGGCTGTGCAGGAGTCGGAAATGTGGCACCTAGTAAAGTAACTGAGAAATATAAAAGTAATAAATATCATGAAGTAAATTATTGCTATGGGGAAGGAGAGAGTTTGTGATGAGAGAAGAAGATACCGTATGTGTAGGCAGTGATGGTTTGCAATACTGCAAAGTCTGTGGGGAAGCGAAAGAAGCTTTTTTCCCTGAGGGTGGATTTATGGGGATGAAAAAACATTCCAGGCAATGTGCCTGTGACAGTAAAGCATATGAAGAGGAACAAAAATATTTTAAAGACAAAGAGCACCGGGAATTAGTCAGCAGAAATACGAGCATCTGTTTTGACGAGAGCAGAATGGAAGAGTGGACATTTGAGAATGCAGATATGTCAGATGCGGTAATGCATAAGGCAAAAAATTATGTTGATAACTGGGATGAAATGAAAAGAAACCATATAGGCTGTTTGTTCTGGGGACCAGTTGGGACCGGGAAAAGTTATGCTGCCGGGTGCATAGCCAACGATCTTCTTAAACGAGAAGTAACGGTAAAGATGACCAACTTCAATACCATTATCGATGATATATTTCCACTGGCAGACAAAACGGAATATATCAATGCATTGGCTTCGTATCAGCTTTTGATTATTGATGATCTTGGAGTGGAACGAAATTCAGAATATGCGTTAGGAATTATTTTTAGTGTCATAGACCGAAGGATCCGTTCGGGACGACCTTTGATCATCACGACCAATCTTCCACTGAAAGAAATAAAAAGCGAGACCATGTTAGATAAAAGACGTATCTATGATCGTATTTTGGAAATGTGTACACCAATGTATGTTGGAGGCACAAGCAAACGAGAAGCGATTGCAAGTATGAAAATGGAGAAAGCGAAAATCTTGTTGAATACCAACAGAGGGGAGGAGAAATGCGAATGAATCATACAGAAAAAACAATACCTGTTTGGAAGAAATATTCTTTAAATGTTTCCGAAGCAGCTGAATATTACGGAATCGGAGAAAAGAGATTAAGACAGATCGCAGGTGAAAATGAAGGAGCAGATTTTATTTTGGAAGTTGGTTCGCACATCCGATTCAAAAGAAAATTATTTGAAGATTATCTGGATACAGCCAGCACAGTTTAAGTGACAGAATAGAAAAAATAGTAATGAAAATAATGTTCATTTTATCTTAGCGAAGGGAAGGTCTTGTGGTATAATGAATAAACCGAGACGGTCTTCCAAGTTAAATGAACATTTGATGAAGGAGACTAAAATATTATGAGTGAAAAAAGGAGAGATCATAGAGGACGTATATTACACAATGGAGAAATACAGTTATCTGATGGCAGATATCGATTTAAGTATGTCGATGAGATGGGAAAGGAGCGCTGCGTATATAGCTGGCGCTTAGACCATAACGATGCAACTCCGAAAGGAAAGCGCCGGGCTTTATCGCTTCGGGAGATGGAGAAGAAAATCCAGGCGGACCATTTTGAACAGATTGCAACAAATGGCGGAAATATGACGGTACTGGAACTGGTTGAAAAATATACATCAACAAAAACCGGTGTCAGACCTACTACAGTTGCAGGATACGGAACAGTTATCAATTTATTGAAGAAAGATCCATTTGGAAAAAGAAGGATTGATACGGTTCGGATTTCGGATGCAAAATGTTGGCTGATACATCTTCAGCAGGTAGAAAAGAAAAGCTATAGTTCCATCCATTCAATCCGAGGAGTTCTTCGTCCGGCATTTCAGTTGGCAGTGGATGATGACCTGATCAGGAAAAATCCATTTCAGTTTCAGCTAATGGAAGTGATCGTGAATGACAGTGTGACAAGAGAGGCAATCAGCAGAGCGGAGGAACGTAAGTTTCTACGATTTGTGAAGGAAGATCCTCATTTTTGCAGGTATTATGAGGGAATTTACATATTATTTAAAACAGGCCTTCGCATCTCGGAATTTTGTGGTTTGACGATTTCTGATATTGATTTCAAGGAGCGTACGATCAACATCGATCATCAATTGCAGAAAAAATCAAAAATCGGATATTATATTCAAGAGACTAAAACAACCAGCGGAACGAGAAAGATACCTATGACTGCAGATGTAGAGGAATGTTTTCGGAAAATTATAGAAAAACGAAACCCGCCAAAAGCAGAACCTATGGTAGATGGAAAAAGTGGTTTTTTATACTTTGATAAAAATGAGAGTATCTGTTATTCCCTGCACTGGGAGCATTATTTTCAACACATCATTCAGAAGTATAATAATACTTACAAAGTACAGATGCCTGTCATCACCCCACATGTATGCCGGCATACCTATTGCTCAAATATGGCAAAATCCGGAATGAATCCAAAAGCATTGCAATATTTGATGGGGCACTCAGACATCAGCGTAACGCTGAATACATATACGCATGTAAATCTTGAGGATGCCAGGGAAGAAGTTGCCCGGATTCAGGTTGTGTAATTACGATTTTTAATTAAAAATAGCAAGGTGTAAAATAGAAAAATATACACCTTATTTTACACCTTTTTCGGACAATATTATGCGAAAATAAACCAGGTTATGCCAGAAAACAAAAATTTATAAAGGCTTACAAAGCCCGAAATACTAAGAAAAACTAAGAAATGCGAGGTTATGCAACAATGATAAAAGTACTATTCATCTGCCACGGCAATATCTGCCGTTCAACCATGGCAGAATACGTTATGAAATATTTAGTAGAGCAGGCAGAGCTTTCTGCCGACTTCTACATTGATTCTGCGGCGACCAGCCGGGAGGAGATTGGTAATGGTGTACACCGTGGTACAAGAAAGAAATTAAAAGAAGTTGGCATCCCTTGCGGGGATCACCGTGCACGCCAGATGACAAGAAGAGATTACGATGAATTTGATTATCTGATAGGAATGGAAAGCTGGAATATCCGCAACATGTTACGAATTGTCGGAGATGATCCGGAACAGAAAATTTATAAATTACTGGATTTTACAGACCGGAAGGGTGAGGAGATTGCCGATCCATGGTACACAGGAAATTTTGATGCGACTTATCGTGATGTGAGAGAAGGATGCGAAGCTCTTCTTGCAGGGCTTGTGAATCGATAAGGGTGCTTGAAAAAGCAGTGCTTTCGATTGGTGTGATTGACCGGGAAGGTGTATGCTTGAAAACAATAATCGCAGCAGACCCTTGTGTGATATCCTTAAGGAATGCACGGGATCTGCTGCGATAATATTACATATTATTCACAATATTTAGCAAGATCTTTCTTGAATCCGGCGAGCTGTTCAGAAAGAGCGGCAGTGTTTTCATCAGAAAGAGTTTCAAGAATAGCCTGCATGTCAGATTTAATTTTTTCTGGATTATATGGAACTTCCAGAGCGAAGTCGCTATATGCGCGGATTTTCTGGAAATACATGTTTGTTTCTTTTTCTTCTTGCTGGTTCCGGCACATCTGATACATAGATACGCTATCGGTAGCATCTAATTCCGTACATTCTTTACAAATCCATTTTCCAAGAAAATAGTATTTTCCATCGATTTCATATATAAATCCCGGTTGCTGTAAAAATTCTTCTAATAACATAATAGAACCTCCTTTTTAACTGATTATACCGTAACAAATGTAAATGGAAAATGCAATATTCTTTCGAAAAATCAATAATGTATCGCATTTATAGATATGAGCCGATAATACATTTTTATACACTTATGCGAATAAATATGCTATAATAAAAAGTCGCAGAGATTTTTTGAGGGAGGATATAAGATGAGAACGAAAAATGCATGTATGTTGTTGCTGACAGCATTTATATGGGGAACTGCATTTGTTGCACAAAGTGTGGGAATGGACTATTTGGAACCATTTACGTTTAACGGTGTAAGATGCCTGATCGGAGCAATTGCATTGCTACCGTGTATCTGGTTCCTTAATCGTGGAAAAGAAAAAGAGAATAAGGTAAATGATGAAAATGCAAAAAGAGATTTAATTAAGGGCGGAATTGCCTGCGGTATTTTACTGTTTGCAGCAAGCAGTCTGCAACAAATCGGGCTGGTATATACAGCAGCTGGTAAGGCCGGATTTATCACAGCCTTTTATATTGTACTTGTTCCGGTATTTGGCATTTTCCTTCATAAAAATATAGGATGGAAAGTATGGACAGCCGTTGCAATAGCACTGGCAGGACTTTATTTCTTGTGTATTACAGAGGCATTTACCATTGGAGTTGGAGATATTTACGTGTTTTTATGTGCATTGATCTTCTCGGTTCACATATTAGTTGTAGATCATTATTCACCAAAAGTAGATGGAGTAAAATTATCATGTATACAGTTCTTGGTCGCTGGTATTGTATCCATTCCATTTATGTTGATATTAGAAAGCCCAAAGATGGGAAATATGATGACAAGCTGGTTCCCGTTGATTTATGCCGGGGTATTTTCCTGCGGAATTGCATATACTTTGCAGATCCTTGGACAGAAGAATGTTAATCCGGCGGTTGCATCGCTGATTTTAAGCTTGGAATCCTGCTTTTCTGTATTATCTGGCTGGGTAATTTTGGGAGAGCGGTTATCGGCAAGAGAGACAATAGGATGTATTATGATGTTTGCGGCAATCATTCTGGCGCAGATTCCAGACAAAAAGAGCAGTGCAGATACAAACTAAAAATACAGTAACTGGTGCTTTGTAAGAGTATAGAAACTATTTAACATAGAAAGGAAAGAAAACATGAGATTTGTAATTCAGAGAGTATTAGAAAGTGAAGTAAAGGTAGACGGTGAGAGTCTGGGCAAGATTGGAAAAGGATTCATGGTACTGATCGGTGTCAGCGATTCCGATACAAAAGAAGTAGCAGATAAGATGGTGAAAAAAATGCTTGGACTGCGCATTTTTGAGGATGAACAGGGCAAAACGAATCTTTCTCTGGAAAGCGTAGACGGAGAACTCCTTCTGATTTCTCAGTTTACGTTATATGCAAACTGTAAGAGAGGAAACCGTCCAAGCTTCATCGAAGCGGGTGCACCGGATATGGCATCGGATATGTATGAGTACATTGTTGAGAAATGCAAAGAACAGGTACCGGTTGTAGAGCGCGGACAGTTTGGAGCAGATATGAAAGTAAGTCTGGTAAATGACGGACCGTTTACGATAGTTTTGGATTCAGATACACTTTAAGATTCAGGCAAATATAAAAAATAAAGATATCATTAATGGAAAATGAGCGTCTGCAAATGTATAATACTGCAGGCGCTCATTTTGACTGCCATAGTATATGGAAAAAGCTGCCAGTGGCGGGCTCTGCGGGTAACTATGAGAGTAAAAGTTTATTGTATTCTGAGCTTTTGCTGCCGAATCTAAGAGTCTGATTTGTCAAGATGTTTTCTCTGGTGTTCCAGACGTTCTTCCAGCTTTTTACGATGCTTTTCCAGTTTTTCAAAAATTTCCGGATGCTCACGTAATATTTTGTCTTTCAGTATACGTCTTCGCTTTTCAATCAGCTGGTAAATGAGATGTTTATTGTCAGCAAGACTCTTTGGCATTTCATCTACATGCAGTTCAATACGGCGTAAGATTTCGTCTTCATCAAAAGCTCCAAGTGAATGCCAGCTTTCCAGATGATCTTCCAGACCATTTTCAATAATTTCTTCAATATCTTTCAAACCGTGAATATGATTTAAAATATGATGAACCTCATGCTCGATTTCCTTAACAACCTGATCACCGTAAGCCCAGGCAAATTCTTCCAGTGTATTTTCTTCTTCGGCAGGAAGAAAGCTAAGACGACGTGTGACGAATTCACGCTCTTCTTCCGGAACATCCAGTGTATATGGCGGCAGGATTTCTGCATCATGAAGTGCCGCAAGAATTGTCCTTCGTACATGACCTTCACGGATCAGATGTTCTATTCCGAGCTGGCGCATCTGCAGATTCAGTTGTTCTGTATGCTCTGTAATATAGAATTTTATATTTTTCTTTGAAAAACTTGCCGCCAGTTCTTCCAGATGATCGGCAGCAGTGATATCCATGCTGTTAACTGCGCGTGCATCGATAATAATGACTTTCGTGTCTTCTTTAATTGCATTTTCCAGATCTGACTGAAGTACATTAATATTTGCAAAAAAGAGATTTTCGTTGAAACGATACAGAAGAACTCCTTTTATTGGATAGGCATGTATGTTTCTGCTCAGATCATGATAGCCTTCTTTGCCAGGTATAATACCAAGGAAAAAACGGTTTGGATTCGCGGCTTTTGTGATGACAGCGAAGAAGGAAAGCAGTACACCGATCAATACGCCATAAATAGTACCCAGGCATAATACACTGATGCAGGCAGCCATAAATATATGAAATTCCTGTTTGCTTCGGTGAAAGAGCCGAATACATAAATGAATTTCAACGACATCCATTAATGCAGAAATAACAATAGCGGTCAGAATAGGAACAGGAAGAAATCCAATAAATCCTGTAAAAAACAAAAGTAAAAATGTCATTGTTATACCGGCTGTAATAGAAACAACCTGTGAATGTCCACTATATTGTTCGTTCATTGATGTGCGGGAAATACTTCCATTTACAGGGCAGGAGCCAACAATAGCGGAAGCAATATTACCGGCAGCACATGCAAGAATTTCCTGACGGTCTTCCAGCGGATAGCCATTCCGGAAAGCAAAATTATTTTCAGCAAGTAAAGTTTCAGCCATTACGACAAGTGAGATCATGAGTCCACGCCCGGCAGCCTGTGTAAGGTCAATCTGACTGAAATCCGGAAAAGTAAGAGCCGGAAGTCCACGGTTTACGGAGGCGAGTAACTGCACACCATATGTATCAATATGCAGGAAAATAGTACATAAAACTGCGAGAAACATAACCAAAATAGCAATCGGAAATTTCGGAATGAATTTTTTGCAAAGTCTTATGACAAGCAAAGTAATAATTCCTAATAATAAGGAAAGCCAGTGAATGTTTTTTGCAGCGGAATAAATATATTCAGCCAGCTCGATAATTTCACCGGATCCCGCGGAACTTCCCATAAGCTTTGGTATTTGCATTAAAATAATCGTCAAAGCGATACCGCTGATAAATCCACCCATGACAGGCGTAGAGATGAAACCGACCATTCGGTCTGCCCGGATAAAATAAAAAAAGAGCAGCCACAACCCTGTAAATAGTGCCAGTGCCGAAACATAGTTTAGAGCTTCTCTGGAACCCGGAGTGATGCCAAGTGTAAGGAGAGCGCTTCCGGCGAGGGCAGCAGGTGCAGCATCCACACCGAAAATAAACTGGCGTGAAGTGGAAAAAATTGCAAATAATAAAATAGGTAAAACAGAACCGTATAAACCATATACCGCGGGCAGCCCTGAAATCTGTGCATAACCCATAGAAATAGGAATAGATACAGCAGCAATGATAATTCCGGAGAAAATATCCTGTTTTAAATAATTTTTGTCATAATTTCTTAATGTAGATAAAATATGTATTTTCATAATGAAGACCTCCAATAGAAATAATAGTGAAAATATATGTAGGTTTCAATCTTTGCTTTTTGTTTCCATTGAAATTATAACAGTATAAAAAGAAAAGAACAATCAAAAGAAAATTAGAAAAAGTTGTTGACAGGAAAATTTATACTGTGATATATTAAATAGGCTGTCGCAAGAGAGCAGGATAACTCAGAAATGAGTTGCAAAAAAGATTAAAATAATTA
>NZ_QUFR01000008.1:41209-138479 GCF_003478575.1 Dorea sp. AF24-7LB | reverse complement strand
TGCAGTTTTGAAGGTATATAACTTACAGAAGTGATTGGTATAAAGCCAGTCGCTTTTTTTGTTATAACGACGAGAAAAACGCATGTATCCGTGCAAATACAAACAAATCTTCTATAAAAAATATATAAACTCTCTTGACATTTATATAAGAAGTGAGTATCCTAAACGTTAGACTTTTAATGATTAGTCATCTAATTATTAAAAGTCTAACGTTTTTGCTATAGAGACAAGTTTTATCACTGTTTCCATAGATTACAGAGGAAGCTGCCAGTGGCAGGTTTCGCAGGTTAAATAAAGGAAAATAAAAAGAGAGCGCGGTGATTATGGGAGGGGAATACAACATGAAGAGAAAATGGATGGAATCAGGTTTTATGCTGATCCAACAGGTCGCTCATTTAGTAAAATATCAGGCAATGAGAGAGATGGAATCTTTTCATCTTAAACCGAATCAGGTAGGTATTATGTTTATTTTACGTTCAGAAGGCGAATTATCGCAGCGTGAACTGGCAAAGCTGATAGGAATTACACCACCATCGATGACGGTAGCACTTCGAAAATTGGAAAAACAGGGATATGTGCAGAGAAAAGTAGATGAAAAAGATCAAAGAATTCAGAGAATTACGATAACAGATCAGGGAGCAGATTGTCTGAATGAATTAAGAGAGACGATGCACATGTTGGAAGCAGGTCTTTATGAAGGTATTTCCGGAGAAGAACGGAAAGAACTGCAAAGAATTATGCTTCGCATGCGGACAAATATGTTGAATTATAAAGAAATCCAGGGCATGGATATGTGTTCAATTATGGAGGAGAGACATCTATGAGTAAACTTTTTAAATTTATGAAGCCATATGCAGGCGTTGTAGCGGCGATTTTGTGCGTACTGGTTGTGCAGGCATACTGTGATCTGTCATTACCGACATATACTTCGGATATTGTAAATGTCGGAATTCAGCAAAACGGAATTGATGAAAAGATTCCGGAGCAGATTGGTGAGGAAGATCTGGAGCATTTGTTACTTCTGGTTCCGGAGAAGGATCAAAGTACTGTGAAAAATGCTTATACGAAAAGCAGCAAAAAATATGATACAAAGCAAAAAGTATGGCAGTTGAAATCCTCTGTTAAAACAGATGAGAATAAAATGAATAAACTGTCGAATCTGTTAGCAAAACCAATGCTTCTGGCAGCGGGATTTAATTCTGGAAGTGACATGTCGAAAAAGATAGAAATCCAGATGAAAGATCAGATGAAGCAGCAGATGAAAGCGCAGATGAAGAGCCAGATGCAAGATGCGAGCCAGGCAGCACTTTCGTCACAGGTGCAGCCAGAGGAAGCCAAGCAGACTGTTAATGCAAGCCAAGCAGCCTCACAGTTAAAGAAATCAGAAAAAGAGATTGATAAGAAGATTGACAAAATGTCCATTTATGACATATTTGGTCAGATGAAAGGCGCACAGCGTGAGGAGCTTGTGAAAAAGATAGAAAAGAAGATGGATAAATTCCCGGACTCTATGCTGGATCAGGCAGCCTCAACTTATATTAAAGGTGCATATAAACATATCGGAATAGATATGGATAAATATGAGTCACATTATATTTTAAATACAGGTGCGAAGATGCTTGCACTGGCAGCGTTGGGAATGATCGCAAGTATTATAGTCGGTCTTATGGCATCACGAGTAGGTGCGGCAATCGGACGTGGACTCAGAAGGGACGTATTCCGTAAGGTAGTAGGATTTTCCAATGGAGAATTTGATAAATTTTCAACTGCGTCTCTGATTACTAGAAGTACGAATGATATTCAGCAGATTCAGCTTTTAACGGTTATGATTCTGCGTATGGTATTATATGCACCGATTATGGCAATCGGAGGAATTACGAAAGTGTTCCATACAAATGTGGATATGTCCTGGATCATTGCACTTGCTGTTGGATTGATCGTATTGGTTGTAGCGGTATTATTTTTCGTTGTTATGCCAAAATTCAAGATCGTACAGGATCTGGTTGACCGGTTGAACCTTGTCAGCCGTGAGATTTTAACAGGACTTCCGGTTATCCGTGCGTTCAGTACAGAAAAACATGAAGAAAAAAGATTTGATGAAGCAAATAAAAATCTGACAAAAACAAATTTATTTGTCAACCGTGCCATGACATTTATGATGCCGACCATGATGCTGATTATGAACTGTATTACCGTTCTGATTGTATGGATCGGTGGGTACAGTGTCAATGATGGAGCAATGCAGGTTGGCGATATGATGGCATTTATCCAGTATACAATGCAGATTATTATGGCATTCCTGATGATTTGTATGATCTCAGTCATGCTTCCGAGAGCAGCAGTATCAGCAACCCGTGTAGACGAAGTATTGAAGAGCGAGACAAAAATCAATGATCCGGAAACACCGCGGACATTTGCGAAAAATGAGAAGGGTGAAGTTGCATTTGAACATGTTTCGTTCCGCTATCCGGGAGCTGAAGAAGATGTACTGCATGATCTGTCATTTACAGCAAAACCGGGAGAGACAACCGCATTTATCGGAAGTACCGGAAGCGGTAAATCTACGCTGGTAAATCTGATTCCAAGATTTTACGATGTGACAGAAGGAAAGATTACAATTGACGGAACGGACATCCGGGAAGTTTCGCAGCATGATCTGCGTGCCCGTCTTGGATATGTGCCTCAGAAAGGAATTCTGTTCTCCGGTGATATTGCTTCCAATATTATGTATGGTAATCCAGACGGAAGCGAAGAAGAAATGATCGAGGCGGCCGGAATTGCACAGGCACAGGAATTTATTGATACAAAGAAAAAGAAATATCGCAGTCCGATTTCACAGGGCGGTTCCAATGTATCAGGAGGACAGAAACAGAGACTTTCAATTGCGAGAGCAATTGCCAAACATCCGGATGTATATATTTTCGATGACAGTTTTTCCGCGCTGGATTACAAAACGGATGCGGTGCTTCGAAAAGAGTTAAAAGCGAAGACAAAAGACAGTACTGTCATGATTGTTGCCCAACGAATCAGCACGATTCTTCATGCTGAGCAGATCATTGTTCTGGATGATGGACAGATTGTCGGAAAAGGTACACACAAAGAATTGTTGAAATCCTGTGAAGCATATTATCAGATCGCATCTTCCCAGTTATCTGAGAAGGAGCTGGAAGCAGATATGAAGGAGGTGGACTAATATGGCAAGAGGACGTATGCGCAGAGGTCCGGGAGCCCCTGTAGAAAAAGCAAAAGATTTCGAGGGTACGATGAAGAAGCTGTTACAGTATCTTGGAGCTTATAAAATCTCCATTGTGGCAGTAATTATATTTGCAATTGGGAGTACAGTATTTAACATTGTCGGACCGAAAATACTCGGAAGAGCAACAACCGAGATTTTCAAAGGACTTGTTCGGAAAGTTTCCGGTGGTTCAGGAATTGATTTCACGAAAATTGGGAAAATACTTGGAATGTTATTAGTATTGTACCTGTGCAGTGCATTATTTTCCTTTATTCAAGGATATATCATGACAGGTGTATCGCAAAAACTGACTTATCGTATGAGAAAAGAGATTTCGGAGAAGATCAATCGTCTGCCGATGAATTATTTTGATAAAATGACACATGGAGAAGTGCTTTCGAGAATTACGAATGATGTCGATACACTTAGCCAGAGTCTGAACCAGAGTGCGACACAGGTTATTACATCGGTAGCAACAATCATCGGTGTACTTATTATGATGCTCAGTATCAGTCCGCTTATGACATTGACGGCACTTTTACTGCTTCCGATTTCTATGGGATTTATTTCCGTAATTGTAAAACGCTCGCAGAAATATTTCATGAGTCAGCAGGAATATCTGGGACATGTCAACGGACAGGTAGAAGAGGTGTATGGCGGGCATAATATTGTAAAAGCATTTAATAAAGAGCAAGATGTAATTGCAACATTTGATAAAGATAACGATATGTTGTATCAGTCCGCATGGAAATCGCAGTTTTTATCCGGAATGATGATGCCGATCATGCAGTTTGTCGGCAACTTAGGCTATGTGGCAGAAGTTATTCTGGGCGGTTATCTGGCAATGAAAAGCGTAATCGAAGTTGGAGATATCCAGTCCTTCATTCAGTATGTAAGGAATTTTACGCAGCCGATCCAGCAGGTAGCGCAGGTGGCAAATATGCTGCAGTCTACAGCAGCCGCATCTGAGCGTGTATTTGAATTTCTGGAAGAAGAGGAAGAAGAACAGACAGTTACGGATTCCGAGCCGGTCGATGATCTGGAAGGCCGCGTAGAGTTTGACCATGTACATTTCGGATATAACCCAGATCATATAATCATCAATGATTTCAGTGTGAAAGTGGAGCCGGGACAGAAGATTGCGATCGTAGGTCCAACCGGAGCCGGTAAAACAACGATGGTAAAACTTCTGATGCGTTTCTACGATGTGAATGAAGGCGCGATCAAAGTAGATGGACATGATATCCGTGATTTTAATCGTTCCGAGCTTCGAAAAATGTTTGGCATGGTACTGCAGGATACGTGGCTGTTCAAGGGAAGTATTGAAGAAAATATCCGTTATGGTAAATTAGATGCCACACATGAGGAAGTGGTAGAGGCTGCGAAAGCGGCACATGTACACCGGTTTGTACAGACACTTCCGGGGGGCTATAACATGGAACTGAATGAGGAGGCAAGCAACGTGTCACAGGGGCAGAAACAGCTCCTGACCATTGCGAGAGCAATCTTGGAGGATCCGAAGATCCTCATTCTCGATGAAGCAACAAGTTCCGTAGATACACGTACAGAGATCCAAATCCAGAAAGCGATGGATAACCTGATGCGTGGAAGAACAAGTTTCATCATTGCACACCGTCTGTCTACGATCAGAGATGCAGACCTGATCCTTGTTATGAAAGACGGAGATATTGTGGAGCAGGGAAATCATGAGGAACTGCTCGCTAAAAATGGATTTTATGCGGATCTCTATAATTCACAGTTTGAGAGAAGCGCTTAAAGGAAGTGACAGGTGTTTCGCACTGGCAGCCTTTCGGACAAATTGATCAAATAAACGGCGCATTGCTTCGCAGTTTGTGTACATGCACTCGGGATGCCACTGTACACCGATTGCGAAAGTGTGACCGGTAGATTCAATGGATTCGATGACGCCGTCGGAAGTGATACCTGTCATTTTTATATGTTTTCCTAATGTTTTGACACACTGATGGTGATAGCTGTTGACAGCACAGGAATTCCCACAAATTTCATATAGCAGGCTATGAGATGCGAAAGCAACCGTATGGCAGGGATCGCTGCGGTCGAGAGAACGTTGGATATGATTGAAGGAGTTCCGGTTACGGAGAGACAGATCCTGATAGATTGTTCCGCCGAGCGCAAGGTTTAACACCTGCATACCGCGGCAGATGCCTAGTACAGGAAGATGAAAATCCAGTACTTTCTGCATCAGCGTAAGATGAAACTGATCGGTTTTTCTGTCGGTAGTACCGTGATCAGTCTGCAATTCTTCACCAAAAAGTTCCGGTGTGATATCATCACCGCCGCAGAACAGGAAACCATCGCAGATGCTCAAGTAGCTGGAGAGTGAGTCCGCGTCAGAAAGATAAGGAATAATGACAGGAATTCCATCACTTTTTTCAATTGCCTGAATATAGGAAAATGGCACAAATAGGCGGTCATCTGAAAAGCCGCAAAATACAATGCCGATTACTGGTTTTGTTATAGATTCCATAAAAAGCCTCCCCTGTACATATATTTATTAAAAAATATATGCGTCAGGGAAGGCTTTTATGTAATAGGAAACTTCGCTCCTATTACATAAACCCTCCGGGGGATGCGTACTCGCACGAAGAGGTAATATGTTGCAGGCAATCGTGCTCGGCGCGAGAATATGCCAAGGCACATTCTATCTTATTCTACATGAAAGAATTCTTTCACCTGTCCGAGAATGATCTGCATGAGTCTGGTTCTGGCTTCAATACTTGCCCATGCTACATGCGGTGTGATGAGGAGGTTCGGATAATCCTTTAATTCGCGCAACGGACAGTCTGGGCTCATCGGTTCTACAGCAAGTACATCCAGGCCGGCTGCCTGGATGAGACCGGTTTTCAGAGCCGTTGCAAGGTCTTTTTCTACAACGATCGGACCACGTCCGAGATTCAGGAAAATGCAGCTTTTCTTCATCTTACAGAAAGCGTCGAGATCAAGTAGTCCGTCGGTATATTCATTTAGTGGTGCGTGAACAGAAATAATATCCGAAGTACGGTACAGCGTATCCAAATCGACCTGATGGTAACCGTCCTGCGGGGCACTGCCGGATGGAGAAGCGTAGATAACATCAGCACCGAAAGCGGAAGCGATAGAAGCAACGCGGCGGCCGATGTTGCCAAGTCCGATGATTCCCCATGTTTTTCCCTTTAATTCGTAGAATACTTTTTCAAAATGTGTAAATATTGTGTCATTGGTATAACGGTCAGATTTGACATATTCATCATAGTATCGCAGATGTTCCAGCAGATAGAAGAACATGGCAAATGTATGCTGCGCAACAGATTCCGTAGAATAGCCGGCAACATTTCTCCATGCAATTCCTCGTTTGTCGAGATAATCCTTGTCCAGGTTGTTCGTGCCTGTAGCAGTGACGCACACCAGTTTCAGATCCTCGGCAGTACCGATGGTAGATTCATTTATCTGTATTTTATTAACGATAATGACATCGGCATCTTTCACGCGTTCCGGTACTTCTTCGGATGTAGAAAATGCGTAGCGTGTGACATCGCCGATTGCATCAAAACCGGACAGATCGATATCATCGCCGATAGTTTTTGCATCTAAAAAAACGATTTTCATATGTAGTTGGTCCTCCTTGTGAGTATTGGATGTGTATGTGGTTAGGATAACTGTATTTTGAGAACATGTCAAATTTTTCTTTTTTAAGAATTGTTAAGAAAATTATAAGATGACTCACCTTGTAATTATTTTGTAACATATTGTATAATGTCTCTCAGATAAGGAGAGTCATATACAGATGAAAGAAATCAAAAAACAGAAAAATAAAAAACGAAAACAGATTCTCAGAAGAAGGATTTACATGATGACTGCAGGATTTTTTGTGCTGCTTGCAGTCGCGTTTGCCATAGGACATCCCTCGGCGGGAAAGGAAGATGATCTGTCGTCGAAGACGAAGGAAGTAATACAGAATAAGACACAGGAAGAGATGTACACAAGCCGTCTCGAACGGGTGAAAGCAATGGCAAAGAACCAGGGCTATCCGAAAGGTGTCATTGAGCTACTGGACAAGAACGAAGATACGATTGACTTCGTGGAGGACTATGGAGAGAAGAAAGATCAGGCAGTAGCAAAAGATATTGGCGTGAAGATACAAAAGGGCACGATACCGGAGCTGATCCAGTGGGATGAACGCTGGGGATATACAAAGTATGGAACCAGCATTGTTGCGGTCAGCGGCTGCGGACCGACCTGTATGTCCATGGTTGTGTCAGGGCTTACCGGTAATACGAAGATCACGCCGGCAAGAACAGCAGCATACAGCGTACGTCACAATTTGATCGATGAAGAAAATAACACGTACTGGGAATTTATGGAGAAAGCAGCAAAGCATTGGGGACTGAACTGCTATGCAGGAATGTTGAATAAGAAGCAGTTGAAAGCAGAGCTTTGCAAAGGACATCCGGTTATTTGCAGTGTAGGACCGGGAGATTTTACAAAGAATGGACATTTTATTGTGTTGTCAGGATGGAAGGACGGAAAGATTCAGGTAAATGATCCATTCAGCCGTCAGAACAGTCAGAAACTGTGGACTTACAGCAGAATAAAGAAACAGGCAAAGTCTATGTGGGTATATAGTTATTCTAAAAAACAAGTGCAAGAGCGGTAAAAGTGTGTTACTATGAATGTACTATGTTAAAGTAGTAACGTAAAAGAGAACGGCAGCAGGAGGAAGAAGCGATGTATATTACTTGTTTAGATGTAGAAGGTGTATTAGTACCAGAGATATGGGTAGCATTTGCTGAAGAAAGCGGAATCCCGGAATTAAAGAGAACAACCAGAGACGAACCGGATTATGATAAATTGATGAACTGGCGTTTGAGTATTTTAAAGGAGCATGGACTTGGACTGAAGGAAATTCAGGAGACAATTTCCAGAATTAATCCACTTCCTGGCGCAAGAGAATTTCTGGATAAATTAAGAAGCTTTACACAGGTTATACTGATTAGTGATACATTTACAGAATTTGCGGCTCCACTTATGGAGAAACTGGGGTATCCGACCTTGTTCTGCAACAGTCTTGAAGTAGCAGAAGATGGTGAGATTACCGGATTCAAGATGCGTATTGAGCAGTCTAAGTTGAGCACAGTAAAAGCATTGCAGTCTATCGGTTTTGATACGATCGCCAGCGGAGATTCTTATAATGACCTTGGCATGATTAAGGCAAGTAAAGCTGGCTTTTTATTCCGGAGCACAGAGCAAATCAAAACAGACAATCCACAGATTCCGGCATATGAGACATATGATGAGCTGATGCAGGCAATTAAAGATACAATGGTATAGCAAGATATTAAAATAACAGACATCATAAAATATCAAAAAAACAGAGTGCGTTCTAATTTTTGCTTGACTTTTGAAAATTCAGGTATATAATAAATAACGTAAGTACATAAAGTTCACCGAAATTCGTTGATGAGAACAAAGCCGGATTTATATTTATTTACAGAGAGCCTGTGGCTGGTGTGAACAGGCAATAAGTGAATCGGGATATCCTCTCTGAGAAGCAGGTTGAAAGAAAGATTAGTAAACCTCGCCGGTATCCCCCGTTACAGGGATGGCATATGTCAGTATGCGACAGAGTGTTGCAGAGATTTTCTGCAGAATCAGGGTGGTAACGCGGATAGAATTCGTCCCTCTTCAGATGAGAAGTCTGAGGAGGGATTTTTTATATAATCAGGAGATGTAATTTCCTGTTATATAGAAAGCTTCCGGCAGGATATGCATTGGGGCGTACAATGATGATGTCACAGGCAACCGCCGTAGGCGTTGAAAAAATCGGTGAGCAGTATGATGAAGGAGGAATAAACAATATGAAAGCATTACAAAAAGCAAGCAAATTTTTATCAGACTACACATCGATTGTTGTAATTGCAATCGCAGTTGTGACCTTTTTTGTACCGTCTATGATGGGATGGGTGAATCAGGCATTATTTACAGACATGGTGGCAAATAAATTTACCAGTCAGTCCGTGATCATCGGAATTATCATGTTCAGTATGGGACTGACGTTGACAACAGAAGACTTTAAGATCCTTGCACAGAGACCATTTGATATCTGTGTGGGTGCGATCGCACAATATTTAATTATGCCATTTCTGGCATTTGCACTGACAAAAACATTGCATCTACCGGATGGAATTGCACTTGGACTGATTCTGGTTGGCTGTTGTCCTGGTGGTGTATCATCCAATATCATGTCTTATCTGTGCGGTGGAGATGTAGCATTTTCTGTAGGAATGACAACAGTTTCCACGTTGATTTCGCCGGTTATGACACCGCTGATGGTATCTTTCCTGGCAAGTGGAACAAAAATTACAATTCACGGACTTCCGATGTTTGTATCTATTATTGAAACAGTTATCTTACCGGTTGCAGTTGGATTTTTATTTAACTATTTATATGGAAAGAAGAGAATGTTCCACGAGATCCAGCAGATGATGCCTGGTGTTGCCGTGCTTGGACTCGCCTGCGTAGTCGGTGGAGTTGTATCTTCACAGGGAGATAAGTTCTTCCAGTCAGGAGCAGTTATTTTCATAGCAGTGCTTCTTCATAACGGACTTGGTTATCTGCTTGGATATGGAGCCGGAAAGCTGGTTGGCATGAATACATCAAAGAAGAGAACGATTTCTATCGAAGTCGGAATGCAGAATGCCGGACTTGCAACGAACCTTGCAACAACAACAGCTCAGTTTGCTTCCACACCGGAATCTGCAATTATCTGTGCGGTATCTTGTACATGGCACTCCATTTCCGGAACGTTACTGGCAGGAATGTTTGCAATGTATGATAAACATAAAGAAAAAGCAGCAGATGCAGTAAAAGTTAAGACAGCATAATAGCGAAAGCAGAAATAGATTCCATGGATGTGATCAATGCGATTGAATCTTCGATGACTGCAAAACGGAGAGAAACAGTAAATATAGAAGCTGTTTCGTCTCCGTTTTTTTATTATGCATGTGTTTTTATGTAGAAAAGAAAAATTTTTTCTGGTTGAAAAAAGGATTGTTTATCTTGTACAATAAAGGTATTGTAGAATTATCTTGGGGGAGGGAAATTATTTATGCACATGTCAGATGCATTACTTTCACCGGCAGTTGGCGGTGCGATGTATGCAGTCAGTGCGGTATCAATCGCATATGCAGTACAGAAGGTTAAAAAGGATGATTTGGGAGAGAAGAATCTGCCGATGATGGCAGTTGCAGGGGCATTTACTTTCGCAGCACAGATGATTAATTTTACGATTCCGGGGACGGGTTCCAGCGGACATATCGGAGGTGGAATCCTGCTGGCGGGACTGCTTGGCGGAACTCCGGCTGTAGTGACGCTGACCGCAGTTTTACTGATCCAGTGTCTGTTCTTTGCAGATGGAGGACTTCTGGCATTAGGAGCGAATATTTTTAATATGGGAGTCATTCCCTGCCTGTTCGTATGTCCGCTTATTTTCAGACCAATCTTAAGAAAAGGCGTGACACATAAGAGGATTATGATTGCTTCCGTTGTATCCTGTGTAGTGGGATTGCAACTGGGGGCTTTTTGTGTTGTTCTACAGACACTGGCATCAGGCGTGACAGAGCTACCATTTCATACATTTGTACTGCTGATGCAGCCAATTCATCTGGCGATTGGCTTTGTGGAAGGCATTATTACAGCAGGTATTCTGAATTTTGTATACCAGATGCGTCCGGAGATTCTGACAGATGTATTGGAAAGATTGGAGAAACCAGCAGAGAGAATAAGATACATAGAAGAATCTGATAAGGGCAGGTCTGACAGTGTGTCTGCGAAAAAAGTGATTTTGCTATTTGCAGATGGCCAGGCGGAAGATTTATTATATAATAAGGAACTGATGGAATCGGCAGATGTTGAAGCAATAGGAGGACCAAACTCATGAATCTGACAGGATTTTTTAAAGAGAATCCTAAAATTGCACTGGGTTTTTCCGGTGGCGTAGATTCTTCATATCTGCTTTATGCTGCAGCGCAGTGTGGCGTAGATATCAAACCGTATTTTATAAAAACAGCATTTCAGCCGGAATTTGAGCTGGAGGATGCAAGACGTTTTGCAAAACAGGTGGGTGTAGAGCTGACAGTGATTTCGCATGAGATTTTAAGCCATGAAGAAGTGGTAAAGAATCCGGCAAACCGTTGTTATTATTGCAAGACAGTGTTGTTCGGACTGTTGAAAGAAAGAGCAGTCTCGGATGGATATACTGTGTTGATCGATGGCACGAATGCATCTGATGATGTCGGAGACCGTCCGGGAATGAGAGCATTGAAGGAAATGCAGGTTCGTTCTCCGCTCAGAGAATGTGGACTGACAAAGATGGAAATCCGCTGCCTCTCAAAAGAAGCCGGATTGTTTACCTGGAACAAACCTGCATATGCCTGTCTCGCGACAAGAATTCAGACAGGGACAGGGATTGAAGCAGAGATGTTAAAGAAAGTTGAGCATGCAGAAGAAGAGCTCTTTCAGATGGGATATACTGATTTCCGCGTGCGCGTATTTCATGGCGCAGCTCGTCTGCAGTTTCAGCCGGAAGATATGATGCATGCGATTGAGAAACGAAAAGAGATCAGAGAACGGCTGGCACCGTGGTTTGACACGGTGTTACTGGATATGAAAGGCAGGGAACCGTAGTGGAACAGAAAGAAGTACGCGCTTTGCTGGAACAGGTTTCCAGTGGGGAACTGGATATAGATGAAGCCATGTTAAAGCTTAAGGAAGCGCCGTTTGAGGATCTGGGATTTGCGAAGCCGGATTATCACCGGGCTCTCCGGCAGGGAATTGGAGAGGTGATCTATGGTGCAGGAAAGACGCCGGAGCAGATTCATGATATTGTTGCATCCATGGTACAGCAGGGACAGAAAAGTATTCTGATCACCCGCATGAGCAGCGAAGCGGCGGAGGCGGTTGAACAGGATTTTCTAATAAAATATGATAAATACAGTAGAATCGGGCTGGTAGGAGAGATACCGGAGCCGGATGGAATCGGTAAGGTCGTTGTGGCGGCTGCCGGAACGAGTGATCTGCCGGTGGCAGAGGAAGCTGCACAGACAGCAGAGTGTTTCGGAAATGAAGTCATACGTCTGTATGATGTAGGTGTTGCGGGACTTCACCGTCTGCTGGCACATCGGGAAGAGATTATGACAGCACGGGTGATTGTTGCAGTTGCCGGGATGGAAGGTGCACTTGCATCGGTAATCGGCGGACTTGCAGACTGTCCAGTGATCGCAGTGCCGACCAGTGTCGGTTATGGCGCAAGTTTTGGCGGCGTGTCGGCACTGCTGGCAATGTTAAATTCCTGCGCCAGCGGAGTTAGCGTTGTGAATATTGATAATGGATTTGGCGCCGGTTATCTGGCGAGCATGATCAATCATATGGAGGGGAAGAGATGAAAACATTATATTTAGACTGTGGAATGGGCGCGGCAGGTGATATGTTAAGTGCCGCACTTCTGGAGCTGCATCCGGAACCGGAACAGTTTGTAAAGCGTCTAAACCGCCTTGGGATACCGAAAGTGGAATTTCAGGCAGAACCGGCAGTGAAATGTGGCATTACAGGAACGCACATGACAGTGAAAGTAGATGGCATGGAAGAGGTAAGCACAGATTACCATGAGGAAGCACACCATTATGAGCATCATTACGGCGAACACATCCACCATCATGACCATCATAATATGCAGAGTATTACTGCAATCGTAGGAAATCTGGATATACCGGAAGAAGTAAAAAAAGACATACTTGCTGTGTATGATCTGATCGCACAGGCTGAAAGCCATGTGCACGGTCGCCCGGTAGACGAAATTCATTTTCACGAAGTCGGTTCCATGGATGCAATTGCTGATGTGACAGCAGTCTGTCTTCTGATGCATGAACTGAAACCGGAGCGTGTAGTTGCTTCTCCGGTACACGTAGGAAGCGGACATGTCCACTGCGCACACGGAATCCTTCCGGTTCCGGCACCTGCGACAGCATGGATTCTGCAAGATATTCCAACTTACGGCGGAAAGGTGAGAGGAGAGCTGTGTACACCAACAGGAGCTGCGCTTTTAAAATATTTCGTTCAAGAATTTGGAAGCCAGCCGCCGATGCGTGTGGAAGGAATCGGTTACGGCTGTGGGCAGAAAGAATTTGAAGTAGCAAACTGTGTCCGTGCAATGTGCGGAGAAACGGCAGATAATCAGGATTATATCGTGGAACTTCGCTGTAACCTGGATGACATGACACCGGAAGCAGTTGGATTTGCAATGGAAGAGTTATTTGCAGCAGGAGTATTGGATGTATATACGACAGCAGTCGGAATGAAAAAGAACCGACCGGGAATCTTACTGACCTGTATGTGTAAGGAAAAACAGAGAGAAGAAATGATTCGGTTACTGTTTTTACATACGACAACTTTAGGAGTACGGGAATCTGTCTGCAACCGTTATACATTGAAGCGTACAATGAAGACTGAAACGACGGTATATGGCAATGTGCGGATAAAAGAAGTATCCGGCTGGGGGATAAAACGTCAGAAAGCAGAGTATGAAGATCTGGCTCGGATCGCCAGAGAACAGGAGATGCCAATCGCACAGGTGAGAGAGTGTGTGATGAAAGGAGAGGTCTGATAGGAATTAATAGAGCTTGCAGTGAAAGAATGTCTTACAAGCAGACATAAGAGAAAAGAATACATCTTGACAGATAAACTTACGATGGCATATTTTAAGAAGCAGGAAGATATCCGTCCGTTTTTTGAAAGCCAGTTAAAGGCATGCGGTGTAGATTATTTTGATTTTTATCTGATGCATGCACAGACTAAAGACATTTTTGAATATTTCAAGTAATGCAATGCATATGAGACTGCACTGGAATTAAAAGAAGAAAAAACGAAAGAATAGGAGCTATCATGGAACAGAATACAGAGAAAGTCCACAAAAGACGTGTACGATATAAAGGAAAATATCCACGGAAATATGAAGAAAAATACAAAGAATTAAATCCGGAGAAATACAAAGAAACGATTGCACATGTGATCAGCAAGGGAAATACACCTGCCGGTATGCATATATCTATCATGGTGAAAGAGATCCTGGATTTCTTTCAGATAAAGCCGGGAGAAACAGGATTTGATGCAACGCTTGGATATGGTGGGCATACAAAGGCAATGATGGAATGTCTGAAAGGCGAAGGTCATATGTATGCGACAGATGTCGATCCGGAAGAATCAGCAAAGACAAAGAAACGTCTTGCAGAACAGGGTTTCGGAGAAGATATCCTGACAGTAAAACTTCAGAACTTCTGTACGATTGATGAGATTGCAGAAGAAATAGGTGGTTTTGATTTTATCCTTGCGGATCTGGGTGTTTCATCTATGCAGATCGATAATCCGAAACGAGGATTTTCTTTCCGTGCTGACGGTCCGCTGGATCTGCGGCTGAATCAGGAGAAAGGAATCAGCGCTGCAGAGCGTTTGGATAAGATCAGCAGGGAAGAGCTTGCCGGAATGTTATATGAAAATTCTGACGAGCCATACTGTGAAGAGATTGCAAAAGCAATTACAGATGAGATTCGCAAGGGAAACCGTGTAGATACGACTACAAAACTGCGGGAGCTTATTACAGATACACTGGATTTTCTTCCGGAGAAGGAGAAGAAAGACACGATCCGCAAGACTTGCCAGAGGGTGTTCCAGGCACTTCGTATTGATGTAAACCGTGAATTTGAAGTACTGTATGAATTTATGGAAAAGCTTCCGGATGCGTTAAAACCGGGAGGACGTGTGGCGATTCTTACTTTCCATTCAGGAGAAGACAAGTTGGTGAAAAAGGCTTTAAAAGCTGGATATAAAGCGGGAATTTATTCCGATTACGCGAAAGATGTGATCCGCCCATCTGCGCAGGAGTGCGCACAGAACGGACGTGCAAGATCTACGAAGATGCGTTGGGCTATTAAAGCGCGGTAGCTTTAAAAGGGGAACTATTCTTTGATGTTCCCCTTTTTGATGTTTTCTTTCAGAATCTGGTCTGTAATTTCATATAACTGCTTAGAGCCATATCTGGTTTTCTGCTGTCTGCCATAAACCTGTGAGGCGTATACTTCATGTTCCCGCCAGTCAGCACCGCCATTGCTGTTGTTGAGAAGAAGAGGCTGTAGGTTATCCATTACGTGGGCGAATCTGGATTCAGCGGTTCTGGTTTCTTCAAATTCGTCAAAAAGAGCAGTCAGCTCTTCTTTCTGTGCATTCGGAAGTAAGGAAAAAATTCGTTCTTTTGCGGCATCTTCTCGTGCTTTCTGTGTTTTCAGCCCTTCTGTGTCATAAGCGTAAGTATCCCCGGCATCAATTTCTACAATGTCATGGATCAGACACATGATCATGACTTTGGTAATATCAACCGGTTCGTTAGAATATTCTTTTAAAAGATATGCCATGATCGCCATATGCCAGGCATGTTCTGCATCATTTTCACGTCTGCCGTGGCCGGACAGATGTGTCTGTCTTAAAATGTTTTTCTCTTTATCAATTTCCAGAATAAAGTCAAGCTGTTGTTTTAATTTATCGTTCATGTTAATGTCCTCCTGTACATATATCGCGGGACAAAGTCCCATTTTTTGACTCATAATAGGGCTGATTTCAAAATCATACAATTACACATGAGCAGGTTCAGACGGAAGTATGATCTTGTTATCCGGATATCATATTTTACATATAGAATAGTGCGTGTTATACTAAAAAGCAAGATATAAAAAGGATTAAATATAAATGAAACGAATTGATTTTGAAAATGGAACGGTTACAGGAAATATACTGGGAGCTGCGCTTCCGATGCTGGTGGCGCAGATTTTAAATCTGTTATATAACATTGTGGATCGAATATATATTGCGCGTATTCCAGAGGTAGGAACAGCAGCGCTTGGAGGAGTGGGACTTTGTTTTCCTGTTATCGTGATCATTACAGCATTTGCAAATCTGTTTGGTGGAGGTGGTGCGCCCTTATTTTCCATAGACAGAGGAAGAAAGAAAGAGCAAGAGGCAACACGTATTATGAATACGTCGTTTTCGCTTGTATGTTCCAGTGCTTTGTTGTTAATGATGATCGGACTTTTATTCTCCCATCCGATTCTGACACTGTTTGGAGCATCCAGAAGTGTAATGGTTTATGCACGTCCGTATCTGATGGTCTATCTGATTGGTACGCTTCCATCTATGGTTGCAGTTAGCATGAATCCATTTATCAACGCACAGGGTTATTCGCTGGTTGGTATGCTTTCGGTTGCGATCGGTGCAGTTGTGAATCTGATTTTAGATCCTCTGTTTATCTTTGTATTTGGAATGGGAGTACGTGGTGCGGCGTGTGCAACTGTAATTTCACAGTGTTTGTCTGCATTGTTTGTATTTTATTTTTTGACAAGAAAAGCAGAGTTAAAGGTGCGGCTACTAAAGAAAAATGAAATAGCAGAAAATATCGGATATGCGAAAAATATTATAAGTCTTGGAATGGCAGGATTTATTATGCAACTTACAAACGGCCTGGTAACAATCTGCTGTAACAATGTACTTGCAGTGACCGGAGGCGATATTTATATTTCGGTGATGACGATTATTTCCAGCGTGCGTCAGCTTGTAGAGACGCCGATCCATGCGATGAATGAGGGGGCATCTCCAATCTTGAGTTATAACTATGGTGCAAGACGCCCGGCAAGAGTCCGCAAGGCGGGCGTTGTACTGGCAATGATGATGATTTTGTATACCGGAGTTATGTGGAGTGTGATTATTCTGGAACCAGGTGCGCTTATACGTATTTTCAGTACAGATGCAAAATTGATGCAGGATGCAATGACTGCGCTTAATCAGTATTTCGCAGCATTTATTTTTATGGATTTCCAATATATGGGACAGACAGTATTCAAATCCCTGAACAAAAAGAAGCAGGCGATTTTCTTCTCCCTGCTTCGTAAAGTGTTTATAGTTGTGCCGCTGACATATTTTATGCCATACGTTTTAAATATGGGAACTTCCGGTGTGTTCCTTGCAGAACCGGTGTCCAATGTAATCGGTGGCAGTCTGTGTTTTATTACAATGCTGTGTATGATTTTGCCGGAACTGAAACGGATGGAAGTACCTGCTTAGAATGCCTTTTTGAATCTCCGTGATGGGTGGTAACACATGAGTGCAATGATGCCTTCAATTAATTCAGGCCAACCGAAATTAGAACGATTTATTTTGTTTTTCAGGAAGACGCTCGTACAACCATGTCATACGCTTCAAGCGCTTCATTGTCTGTGCATCAAATTGATTCTTTTCCATACGCCAGGTCCAGTTTTCGCCGAGTGTGGATGGTGTATTAATTCTCGCCCTGCCATCCAGATTCAGCAGATCCTGCATCGGTGTGATGCAAAGGTTCGCGTTGCTGCTCATCGTAAGGCGGATAAAATCCCATGCCAGATCGTCTTCGTCGAGACGTGATGTATGCATATATTCTTTTGCAAAATCTCGCGTTGCTTTATCTGTACTGTGATACCATCCTCTTGTCGTATCGTTGTCATGCGTGCCGGTATACACAACGCTGTTCTTTGGATAATTGTGCGGAAGAGTTCCATTCCAGGCCCAGGCATCCATGTGCCATCTACTGCGGTTTTATTTCCATAAGGAATGGAATAATATTCATCGAATCCACGGAAATGATCAATTCGGACTACGTCATATAATTTGAAACAATGACGGATCCGCTTGATCCACCAGTCGTACCCGGTCTTTTTATGATAGTCCCAATTGTACAATGGGTTGCCCCACAGCTGTCCGGTTGCAGAAAAATCATCCGGAGGACATCCTGCTACTGCTACCGGGTTATTCGCTTCATCAAACTGGAATAACTCTGGAGATGCCCATGTATCCGCACCATCAAACGCTACATAGATTGGAATATCACCGATGATCTGAATGCCTTGTGCATTTGCATAGGCATGAAGCTTTGTCCATTGTTTATCGAATTCATATTGCTGGAATTTATAAAATGCAATCTCTTCTGCCAGTTCATTTCTTGCATTTTCAAGTGCATCCTCTTCACGGTTTTTTAGAGGAGCTTCCCATTCATTCCAGCTGCTTCCATTTTTACTGTCTTTGATTGCCATGTAAAGACTGTAATCATCCAGCCAGTATGCATTTTCATTTATAAAGTGATCATATGCTTCGTCATTTTTAAAACGCGCAAATGCTTTTTTCAGCATTTTGAATCTAGAATTGTAAATTTTTTCGTAATCAATACAGTCTGCCTTGTCTCCAAAGTCATACGCTTTACATTCTTTTTTTGTCAGAAGTCCTTCTTTGATCAATGTCTTGGGATCAATAAAATATGGATTTCCTGCGTATGTGGAGAAGGACTGGTACGGGGAGTCCCCGTATCCAGTCGGTCCAAGAGGCAGGATCTGCCAATAACTCTGTACGGCCTCTTTTAATCGATCTATAAACTTATATGCCTCTTTTGAGAAACAGCCAATCCCGTATTTGGACGGCAATGAAAATACCGGTAATAATACTCCGCTTGCTCTTTCCATGTGCTCCTCCTCTTACAGATGCCAGATGTCGTTGTTGTACTCTTCAATTGTTCGATCAGATGAGAAATATCCTGCTCTCGCAATATTTACAAGTGCTTTTTTAGCCCATGTTTTCTGATCTGTATAAGCTTTCAGTGCTTCTTCTTTCTTTTCTTTGTAGCTGTCAAAGTCAAGAAGTGTCATGAACCAGTCTTTGCTGATGATTTCATGCTGCAATCTTTCAAGGTTTTCCTTCTGCCCAACTTTCAAAATTTCATCGCTTGTGATAAAGTCAATTGCTGCTTTGATGGACGGATTCTTTTCATAGAAGTCTTTTGCGACGTAATCTGCTTTTACGTAATGTTCGATTACGTCGTCGCTGGAAGCACCGAATACAAAAATGTTATCGTTGCCGACAAGCTCGTGGATCTCCACATTTGCGCCGTCTTCTGTTCCAAGTGTTATAGCTCCGTTCAGCATGAATTTCATATTACCGGTTCCGCTTGCCTCTTTAGATGCAAGTGAGATTTGTTCAGAAATGTCGCATGCCGGAATTAATTTTTCCGCTTTTGTTACATTGTAGTTTTCAACCATAACAACTTTCAGATATGGGCTTACTTCAGGATCATTGTTAATGATCTCCTGCAGACAGAGAATCAGATGAATGATATCTTTTGCAATTACATAAGCCGGTGCGGCTTTTGCTCCAAAGATCGCTGTCACAGGTGCTGCAGGAATCTTTCCTGCTTTAATTTCAAGATATTTATCAATAATATATAATGCATTCAGCTGCTGACGTTTGTACTCATGGAGACGTTTGATCTGAATGTCGAAGATCGTGTCTGCACTCACTTTTACGCCCTGTGTCTCTTCCAGATATTTGCACAATGCTTTTTTGTTTGCGTGTTTGATTGCAACTAATCGGTCAAGTACCTTTTCATCATCCTTAAACGCAAGCAGTTTTTCAAGTTCCGCTGCATCTTTTTTATATCCTTCTCCAATGAGTTCATCAAGAAGTGCTGTCAGAGCCGGGTTACAGTGCAGCAGCCAACGACGGAATGTAATACCATTTGTCTTATTATTAAACTTCTCAGGGTAAATCTTGTAGAAGTTATTTAATTCAGTCTCTTTCAGAATGTCTGTATGAAGAGAAGCAACACCATTTACGCTGAAACCATAATGGATATCAATATGTGCCATATGAACAGTATCATTTCTGTCGATAATAGAAACGCTTTCATCATCATATTTTCTTCTTACTTTGTCATCTAATACTTCAATGATCGGCATTAACTGTGGAACGACCTTCTTCAAATAGTATACCGGCCATTTTTCCAGTGCCTCTGCAAGGATGGTATGGTTTGTATAGGCGCATGTTTTAGAAACAACTTCGATCGCCTCGTCCATGTCTAAGCCCTTCTCTACAAGAAGACGGATCAATTCCGGAATTACCATTGTCGGGTGGGTATCATTGATCTGGATCACTGCATAATCAGCAAGATTATGAAGGTTGCACCCCTTTGCTATACATTCATCGAGAATCAGCTGTGCACCTGCACTTACCATGAAATACTGCTGATAAATGCGAAGCAGTCTTCCATTCTCATCGCTGTCATCCGGGTATAAGAAAAGTGTCAGGTTTTTCTCAATGTCTTCTTTATCAAAAGCAATTCCATCCTCCACGATCGTCTCATCTACAGAGTCGATGTCAAAGAGATGTAATTTATTTGTCTTATTGTTGTATCCTGTCACTTCGATGTCATACATTCTTGCATTTACATTAAGCCCTTTGAATGACACCGGGTAAATAACATCTGTTTTTTTCAGCCATGATTTTGATTCGATCCATGGATTCGGAGTTTCTCGCTGAAGATTGTTTTTAAACTCCTGTTTGAAAAGTCCGAGATGATAGTTCAGACCGACACCGTCTCCGGCAAGTCCGAGTGTTGCGATTGAGTCAAGGAAACAAGCTGCCAGACGTCCAAGTCCGCCATTGCCGAGTGACGGCTCTGGTTCTACTTCTTCAATCTCCGCAATGTTCTTTCCGTTTTGTGCGAGCACATCTTTTACTTCATTGAAAATACCAAGATTGATCATATTGTTAGAAAGCAGTTTTCCAATAAGGAATTCTGCGGAAATGTAGTACAGCTTCTTTTTGCTGTCTGTGCGTTCCTTTTCGCCTGCCATTTCCTGCACCATGCTAAGAAGTGCGTCATAGATTTCTTCATTGGAAGCCTGCGCGATCTCTTTTCCAAGTTTTTCCTGTAATGTTGTCTGAATGTTCATTTGAATAATCTCCTTTCAAATCGAATTCGGGTTTATGTAACATTTTTGCTGTTTTGTCATTGGTTTATAATTGTATTTTAATATGATTCCATGCCAATATCTTGCAATATACTTGTAATTTATTGTACAATACTATCATTCTAATAGATTTTTATGGACTCGTTGAAAGGACTTTGTTTTCTTATGAATATTAATGAATATCAGAACTATCACGAAACAAAAGCACATACATCCGCAGAATTTCCTTATAATACGTATCTATGCTCTATTCCGCTTGATTTTCCGGGAGTGCCGTTGCACTGGCACGATGAGATGGAACTTGTCGTTATTAAAAAAGGGCAGGGTTATGTTTCTGTGGATTTTGATAAGCATCTGGTGCACAGCGGAGATATTATTATGATATGTCCGGGCTGTCTTCATGCCATTGAGCAGGATGCTTCTTATAAAATGGAGTATGAAAATATTATTTTTAAACCGGAGTTACTTTCTTCCGGAGCAAATGATTTGTGTATGCTTCAATACATGAAGCCGCTTCTTGACGGGACTTTGCCGGTGGAACATTTTCTTACTCCTGCTCATGAAGTTTTTGAGTCTCTAAGCAATTGCATCCGACAGATTGACCTTGTCTGTGCAGACCAGACAACCGGGTGGCAGCTTGCAGTAAAAAGTGCACTGTTTTACTTTTTCTTTCTTCTGATTTCTGAAAGACAGAAAAAAACAGTTTCCATTTCTCACAATCCAAAATCCTTGGAGAAAATGAAAACTGTTTTGAAATATGTAGAAGAGCATTATACAGAAAAACTTACAATTGATGACATGGCGAAACTTACCTTTTACAGTAAATCTCATTTTATGAAGTTTTTCAAAGTTCATATGGGAACTGGATTTACCGAATATTTAAACGATTATCGTCTTGCTATGGCTGCAAGGCTTCTTAAATCATCCGATGAATCTATTCTGATGATCGCAGAAGAAAGCGGTTTCGATAATCTGTCTTATTTTAATCGTATTTTCAAAAGAAAATATGGTGTTTCCCCCGGAAGCTACAGAAAATCGTAAGCATCTGTACGTTGCTTACAGCGAAGCAAACAACAATTAACCGGAGAATCCCTGAAAGGGCTTTAGCATCCTTCAAGGTTCGAGCTATCTATGAGCAATCTATGTTGGCACGGGTTCGCCAGATAAAATTTAATAAACTTGTAGTGATTTTTTTCAATTTACCTCTTGACAAAAGTCATTATATATAAGATTGTATAAATGCATTTATTCCGCTATAATCGACAGAATATGAGCTTGTGTTGGGCAGAAAAGGTGTGGCAGCCATCGAGAGAGCACACGAGCTTCACACAGAAAATTACTAGAATATAAATAAGAAAGGTGTCTGAAAAAAATCTATGAACAATATAAAAGAAAGAATCAAGATATTCTCAGGAGCGCAGCTAAAATATATCGCTTTTTTATCAATGCTTATTGACCATACAAATAAAGCACTGATCTATCCGAATCTGGATGGCGGAGCATTGAATCGATTGAGTGATTTTTTTGATATTTTAGGAAGAATCGCTTTCCCGATATTCATCTTCCTTCTTGTGGAAGGATATTTCCACACAAGGAATAAGTGGAGATATTTAACTACACTTCTTGTATTTGGAGTAATATCAGAGGTTCCGTTTGATATGTGCACATCGGCCAGATTTGTTGAAGTCAACTGGAACAATATTATGTTCACGCTGGCACTTGTGCTTGCTATGATCTGGGTGATCGACGTATTGAAAGAGAAGATGGCATCATTACCGAAGGCGTTATGGTATTTCGTATCATTTCTCATTGTAGCGGTATTGTGCTTTGTAGCAATGAATACAAGTCTGGACTATGAACATCATGCGGTGCTGATCGGTTATTTCTGTTATATTTTTCATGAGAGATGGGCACTTGGAATTCCGTTTTGTTACCTCTCTATGTTTAAAGAGCCGTGGGCTCTGCTTGGATTTGGATTGACACTTACTTATAATGGAGAGCGTGGAAAACAGAATAAGTTAGTAAATTATCTTTTCTATCCGGTGCATTTGCTGATTTTAGGAATCATAAGAATGTGTCTTGGAATTTAAAGAAAAAGAGGGCGTAAATGTGAATGCATTTACGCCCTTTCGCTTCTATATTTGAGGAAGTCTTTCGTATATTTTCATTTCTTCATATAACTGCTTTGCGAGTTCATCTGAGATGTCTTCAGGCTTGCATCGCCAGGTCCAGTTATCACTCAGCGTTGATGGGGTGTTGATCCGGGCTTCATGTCCGAGACCAAGAAGATCCTGCATCTGCATGATCGCTGTATCAGATACGCTTGCCCATGCACTGCGCATCATACCCCAGTGGTACCCTTCCTCTTTTGTCAGACGAAGATAACGGATCGCATTGGCTGTGTCTTCTTCCGGAGCGGTTTCAAACCAGCCGTTGATCGTCTCATTGTCGTGAGTACCGGTATATACGATACAGTTTCTTGTATAACAGTGAGGCAGATAGCCATAACCGGTGTCACGGGTGTCGAAAGCAAACTCTAACACTTTCATTCCAGGGAATCCGGTTTCTTTCAGTAACTGATGTACGGAGTCTGTTAAAAAACCAAGATCCTCGGCAATGATTGGAAGATCCCCAAGTTTTTCTTTTACAGTCTGGAAGAAGTCAATTCCCGGACCTTTCCTCCAAACTCCGTTTTTCGCAGTTTTATCTCCGTAAGGAATTGCAAAGTAGGAATCAAATCCACGGAAATGATCAATTCGCAACACATCATAGATTTTCATTTGATGTGCAATTCTTGTTATCCACCAGGAAAACTCATTTTCTTTCATATAATCCCAATTAAATAGTGGATTTCCCCAGAGCTGTCCATCTTCCGAAAATCCATCTGGAGGACATCCGGAGATTTCTGTTGGACGTAACTCTTCATTTAACTGGAACTGTTCCGGGTGTGCCCATACATCGGCACTGTCTTCGGAAACATAAATTGGAAGATCGCCGATAATCTGAATGTGATGTTGACTGGCATAAGCTTTTAACTTGTTCCATTGGTGGAAGAAGAGAAACTGGATTGTTTTCCAGAATAAAATGTCTTCTGCAAGAGTTGTTTTTAGTTCCTCTAATTTATTCGTGTCACGAAGTCTTACCGGTTCTGGCCATTGGGACCATGCGGTTCCACCGAAATGATTCTTAACAGCCATATATAAGGCATAATCATCTAACCAGTAAGCTTCTGTCTGCAAAAATGCAGCCAGACTGTCAGCCATGTTCGTAGAAACGTTTCCGACAGATTTTTTTAGAACAGCAAAACGCTGTTCATATTGTAGCTTATAATCTATTTTTTCAGGTTCGTCTCCCCAGGAGAAATTTTCAAAGTCAGCGCGTTGCAGTAATCCTTCCAAAACAAGATCATTAAGATCGATCATATAAGGATTGCCTGCAAAGGTAGAAGATGACTGATAGGGAGAATCTCCATATCCGGTTGGGCAAATAGGAAGAATCTGCCAGTATGTCTGACCAGATTTCTCAAGAAACTGGATGAAATCACGTGCGGTCTGACCTAAGGTTCCTATTCCATATGGGGAAGGAAGAGAAGTAATGGGCATTAAAATACCTGCAGCTCTCACCATAAACCCTCCTTTCCGTTCTAATTTATTTTTTTTACACTTTCTGATTTGATCAGTTCATAAGGAATGACCTTGTGAACTGCTTTATAAGGATAATGGATCCGCTGTAACATCAAATCAACGCCTTGCTTGGCCATCTGAGCGGTATCCTGACGGACGGTTGTAAGTCTTGGGACAAAAAAACGGGAGAGGTCAATGCCATCATATCCCACAAGAGAAATATCTTCCGGAATTCTTTTGCCAAGATCGAAACTGGCCCGCATTGCACCAAATGCAATGATATCACCAAAAGCAAAGATTGCAGTCAATGACGAGTTTCGCTTTAACAGTCGGAGAGCAGCTTCATAACTTTCTTCGACAGAATAATGGCAAGGTTCATATTGCAGATCCTGCTGGAAATCAAGATGGTGCTTTTTGAATCCGGCAATACAGCCTGTCAGACGTTTATAGCTGACTTGTGTGTCGGAAAGATTACCACCAAGGATTCCAATATGTGTATGGCCCTGATCTACCAGATAGTCGATTACTGCCTCAGAAGCTGCAGCATCGTCTGTTGTCAGAGAGGATAAATTCGTAAATTTCAGATCCTTTCCGCTGTTTGTCAGCAGAACACAAGGGACAGGGATGTATTTGAAATCTTTTTCAAAATATTCCAGATCTCCACCGAGAAAAAATATTCCTTTTGGATTTTTTTCCCGGCAAAGACTCATAGCATAACTGACTTCATTCGCATCTTCATCCAGATAGCTGACAACTGCCTCTTCATCATTTGCCAAAAGGCGTTGCTGGATCTGTTCAAGAATTGCGTTAAACAGAATATTCTGATTTCCTTTAATAATAATGGCGATAGAAGAAACAGCTCTCATTTTCAAGTGCTTTGCATTGGAATTGGGCTGGAAATTTGTCTCTTCGATAACCTCCATGATCCGTTGCCGTGCTTTGTCACTGACATCCGGATGATTATTTATAACCCGTGATACAGTACCGATACCATATCCGGATAACCTTGCAATGTCCTTAATCGTCATAATTAAAAATCCTTTCTGTTAACAGCAGTTAAAAAATATGTACGGAGTATATTTTATCCCTTTACAGCACCTGCCGCAACTCCTTTGATGATATATTTCTGACAGCTTAAGTAGAATACGATAACAGGGATGATCGCCATGATCAGGCAAGCCATAATTGCTCCCATATCTACACGTCCATAACTTCCTTTCATATACTGTACAACGATAGAAATTGTTTTAAATTTCTTGATATCCAGTACAAGGTAAGGAAGAAGGAAGTCATTCCAGATCCACATCGCTTCCAGAATACCGACAGAGATATAAGTTGGCTTCATAATAGGAAGTACGACTGAGAAAAATGTTTTGATCGGATTGCATCCATCGATCATGGCAGCTTCTTCAATTTCAATCGGAATTGATTTTACAAAACCGCAGAACATAAAGACTGCAAGTCCGGCACCAAAACCGAGATATACGATTACGATTCCCCAAGGTGTATTCAGGTGAAGAGAATCAGCTGTTCCGGAGAGGGTAAACATAACCATCTGGAATGGGATAACCATAGAAAATACACATAAAAGATAAATCAGTTTTGTCAGTTTATTCTTTACTCGTGTAATGTACCAGGCACACATAGAGCAACATACTAAAATTACAATTACAGAGAGGACGGTGATAAATAATGTCCAGCCAACTGCTTTTACAAATTCATATTTTGTAATACTTGTAACATAGTTTTCAAGACCTGCATAACTCTTTTCGTCCGGCATTGAAAATGGGGAAAGACTGATAAAAGCTTTTCTCTTAAATGAATTCATCAAAACAACAAAAATCGGTGCCACGAAAAGAATAGAGATTACAGTGAAAAAGAGAGTGGCGAAAATACCGCTTTTTTTATTTTTCATTATTGCTGAACCTCCTTATCTCTGGTTGCGCGAAGCTGAATCAAACCAATTGCTACTACAATTATGAAGAAGATCACGGCTTTTGCCTGACCGACTCCCTCAAATCCTACATGACCGTAGAACGTATCATAAATGTTCAATGCCATCATTTCTGTCTGATGCATTGGTTCACCGGATGTCAGTGAAAGGTTCTGGTCAAACAGTTTGAATGAGTTTGTGATCGTTAAGAATGTACAGATGGTGATGGAAGGCATCATCATCGGGATGGTGATCTTGAAAAGACGCTGTCTTGCGTTGGCACCGTCGATCATCGCTGCTTCATTCAAGGAACCTGGGATTGCCTGAAGACCTGCGATATAGACGATCATCATATAACCAATCTGCTGCCAGCAGATCAGAATGACCAGACCCCAGAAACCAAATTTTGCATTCAGTTTCAGTGCAAGATCAAACTTTCCAAGAATACCGTCAAAAATCAGCTGCCATACGTAACCAAGTACGATACCACCGATCAGGTTCGGCATAAAAAATACGGTACGGAAAATATTCGTTCCTTTGATCTTCTGGGTAAGTGCAAGTGCAACCGCAAATGCCAGCACGTTGATCAATACTAAAGTAACAATTGCAAAAACAGTTGTGAAAGAGAAGGCATGTGTAAATGTCTTATCAGAAATAGCTTTTGCATAATTTTCAAGTCCTACAAAAGAGGCATCTTTGATGGTCGTGAAATCACAAAAGGAAAGATAGATACCTTCCAGAAATGGAACGACAAATCCGATCATGAAAGCTGCCATGGTAGGAAGTATAAAAACTGGCCAATAACGTTTAATAGATTTTTCCATATTATCCCTCTTTGTATGAAAACAGGGGAGCAGTGTGCTCCCCTGCAATAATAAGTTGTTTTGTTATAAATTACTTGCTTGCTTTTGCTTCTTTTGCCCATCCATCTACGAATGCAGATTTAACTTTTGCCCAGTTCGCATCTGTCTGTTTTGATGCGTAAGTTGTAAGTGCAGAACCAAGATCGTTCTTCCACTGTTCAGAAGGCATTGTAGAGAAGTTCCAAGAAACAGGAGTCTTTCCTTCTTTTACATAATCATTAGCAACGTTAACAAGTGGATTCTCTGATTTAAGGTTCCCTTTGAATGGAATTACAAATCCCATACCGTCAGCACCAGAAGGCATAGCGTTTGCAGCTCCGCACATTGCCTTTGTACCTGTCTTAGAAGTTACACACCAGTTCATGAAATCAAGAGTAGCCTGAATGTCATCTTTAGAAGCATTCTTGTTTACACACCAGTAGTTTTCTGTACCTGTACACAGTCCCTGATTTTCTTCGCCTTTTACACCAACATAGATTGGCAGCATTCCGAGATTCTCATCTCCAACATCAGCGATATCTGCGTATGCCCATGTACCATTCTGATAGAAGACTGCCTGCTCTGTTACGAATTCAGAAGTTGCATCATCAGCTGTTTTTGTACTTAACTGTTTCGGGCTGCATGTTGCGTTGTTGATATACAGATTCCAGATGTTGCGGTAGTTATCAAGGTAAGTTCCTTTGATCTTATCTGTGTTGTCAATTTTGTCTTTCTGGTATTCATAATAAATAGGAAGGTTTGCAAGATGTGTCTTAAATCTCCAGTCAGAAGAACCATCCATACCAGCAGATGTAAATGCGGAGAATCCTAATTTATCTTTTCTGCTTGTAATATCTTCAGCAACTCTTTTCAGATCATCAAATCCTTTGATATCATCCTGTGAATATCCGGCTTTTTTTAGTAATTTCTTGTTATAGATGATTCCGTAAGATTCAATTGCATATCCGATACCATATACTGCATCGTTTTCTTTTAATGCGAAATCATCAGAAGTAAGCTGCTTGTAAACATCAGAACCGGAAAGGTCATAACAATATTTCTTCCATGAAGCAAGACCAACCGGTCCGTTTACCTGAAATAATGTAGGGGCTTTTGATTTACCCATCTCACTCTTCAATGTAGTTTCATACTGGTTGGAAGCTGCGGTAACAACTTCTACTTTTACTCCAGTCTCATCTGTGTACTCTTTGGCAAGCTCCTGCCACTGGTCATCTGCTTCTGGTTTGAAGTTCAGATAGTATACAGATCCTTTCGCATCAGTTTTTGATTCTTTCTTGCTGTCAGAACTGCCACATCCAGTTACCATAGATGCTGTCATTATAACTGCAAGTCCGGCTGCCATCAAACGTTTCTTGTTCATAATATGGTCCTCCTTAAATAAAATAATAATTTGTAAAATGGGTGTTTTTGTGAAAAGCCCAATAGTTCGGAACTGTTTCCGAAAACGTTTCCATTTGTTGGCTTCATCATAGCATTATGGATAAGAAAAAACAATAAAAAACGGTTGAAAATGAAAAGTTTGTAAAAAAATACTTAAGACTAGGTTACAAAATTGTGCAAAATCAATAAGAATGGTCAAATTTTTGAAAATAGATTGCGAAAATAAAAGTTCTGGTTTATACTTCGAAAAAATAAATATTTAAATCCGCCCGGATGCAACACTCCACTCATTGTTGCATTTTCAGGGAAAGAAAAGGAGGAAATCCGTCAGGCTTGCGGTGCGACAGTGTGGAGACCTGTCGTAATGTGGCGCGGAAGAAATCGCCGGTCACGAGATGATACATTGCGGAGGCAGTATCATTAAAGTCTTAATTTATGTCAGAGGTAATTTTAAAGCACATTAAAAAAGTTTACCCGAACACAGAGAAAAAAAGAAAGAAAGGTTCATCTGAAAAGAAGAGCAATCTTCTAGTAACTGATGAAGGCGTAGTAGCTGTTCAGGATTTCAATCTGGATATTAAGGATAAAGAGTTCATTGTTCTTGTTGGCCCTTCCGGATGTGGTAAATCAACAACACTGCGTATGGTGGCAGGACTGGAGGAAATCTCAGATGGAGAACTCTTAATTGATGGCAAGAAAATGAATGATGTGGAACCAAGAGACAGAGATATCGCAATGGTATTTCAAAGTTATGCTTTGTATCCACATATGACAGTTCGTGAGAATCTGGAATTTCCATTAAAGCTTAGAAAGATGCCGAAGAATGAAATTAACCAGAAAGTGGATCAGGCAGCCGAAATTCTTGGAATCACACCGTATTTGGATCGTAAACCGAAAGCTTTATCCGGTGGACAGCGCCAGCGTGTTGCAATCGGACGTGCCATCGTGCGTGAACCGAAAGTTCTTTTAATGGATGAGCCATTATCCAACCTGGATGCAAAATTACGTAATCAGATGCGTGCAGAGCTTATCAAATTACGTCAGGGAATCGATACTACATTTATGTATGTAACACACGATCAGACAGAGGCTATGACACTTGGAGATCGTATTGTTATCATGAAAGATGGTGTCGTTCAGCAGATCGGAACACCGCAGGAAGTATTTGATCATCCGGTGAACATTTTTGTAGCAGGATTTATCGGCATGCCACAGATGAATTTCTTTGATGCAGAACTGATCGAGAATGCAGGAAAATATCAGGTAGAAGTAGATGGAGTCAGAGTGGAACTGTCAGAAGAAAAAGAGAAAAATCTGGCAGCAAAAGGTGTAAAATCTCAGAAGGTTACACTTGGTATTCGTCCGGAGCACATTTCACTGTCAGAGCCTGGAGCACAGGCAGTTACCGGTAAGATTGATGTAGCCGAGATGATGGGAAGTGCGATTCATCTGCATGTTACAGCAGCTGGAAAAGATACAATCATTATTGTGCAGACAATGGATCTCAATGGAAGAACACTTTCTGATCTTGCAATCGGAGAGGAAGTATCTTTTAAATTCCGTGGAAGTGAAGTACATGTATTTGACGAGGATGGAATCAATCTGGAAGCATAGCATTAAAAAAAGGGGCGGGAATTCCTGCCCCTTTTTTCGTGGAAATTCACAAAAGTTAAAGTAGCGTGCTATATAAAAACAGGAGGGCTGAGAAAAATGCCGTTGGATGATTATAAACAGGCAAGAAAACTCGCACAGCGTCAGTCCAGACGGGCGAGCGCAAAGGGAGAATCACCATATCCGATCGTACTGGATGAAATTCTAGAAGGGGAGAAAACTGCAGGAAATCAATATCTTGGAATGATGGAAATTCCATTATCTTTGGTTGTAGGAACAAAAGAAGCCGCAAGGAGCAATGCGTTCAGTCCGGATTTTCTTCCCCTATTAGATGAGACATCGGAATTTGCAGCAAAGTGGACCAATCTTTTCCAGTCTCAGATGGAAGAAGGATTGAGAGATCCGGTGACCGTATATGAATACAGAAACAGATTCTACGTACAGGAAGGTAATAAAAGAGTCAGCATTATGAAATATTTGAAAATGCCGACTATATTGGCAAATGTTACAAGAATTCTTCCGGTACAAGATAATAAAAAAGAGAATGTAGTATATTATGAATTCGTAGAGTTTTATAAAAGAACCGGTCTGAATATGATCATATTTCCGGAACCGGGAGATTATGAAAGTCTGCTGCAGGCAATGGGAAAAGACTGGGACAGCAAGTGGAAAGAGAAAGAAATCCGAAGACTGTCAAGTGTATATATCCATTTTCAAATCATGTATGAATCTATGGCCGGAGATTTTGTGCCGGAACATATAGGGACTGCTTTTTTGCGGTGCCTTGATATTTTTCCATATGAAGAATTGAAAGAAAAAACGTCTGTGGAAATCCGTGAAAAACTGGAAACAATCCGTGAAGAAATTGAACCGGAAGCGCTGAAAACAGAGGTGGAACGCGTGATGGAGCCGGAGGCGGAAAAGATCCCGATTTTGACAAGGTTTCTGACACCGGCGAAAAGAGTGATGAAAGTTGCTTTTATTTATGAAGGAAGTGCAAATTCCTGTGAATGGAACTATGCGCATGAACTAGGGAGACAACAGCTGGAGGATTCATTTTGTGGAAGAGTAATTACCAGTGTGTATGAGAATATCCAGTCGCAGACAGCAAGAAGTGAAGTGCTTGAGGCGGCGATCGAGGATGGAAATACGGTGATTTTTACTACAGCCGCAACGTTGATGCAGGCATCGGTGCAGGTCGCTTTGCAACATCCGGACATTTATATTTTTAATTGTTCTTTGAATTTCCCATACAAATCTGTAAGAACATATCTGACAAGAAATTATGAAATTAAATTTTTACTGGGACTTATAGCGGGAGCAGCGGCAGATAGAGACAGCGTGATCGGCTATGAAGAGGATTATCCGATGTATGGAACTATTGCGAATGTCAATGCATTTTCAATCGGTGTTCAGATGATGCAGCCGGGAGCCCAGGTAAAACTAATCTGGACAGGAGTAAAAAACTCCAGATCTGAAGAAGAAAAGAAGGATTTGAAGATTATTTCAGCAAAAGAAATGATTAGTAAAAAAGGAACGGAAAGTCCATACGGATTATATTTTCAAGATAAAGGAGAAATCACAAGAATCGCGACCAGTATTGTAAACTGGGGGAATTTTTATGAACGGATCATGCAGTATATTCTGGAGGGATCATGGAAACCGCTTGCATATGGTGATAAAAAGACATTGAACTACTGGTGGGGATTGTCTGCAGGAGTGATAGAATTAATCTGTTCTGAAAGAGTTCCGGGCGGAGTAAAACGTATGGCAGAGAGCTTTGCCCAGTTTATTGCAGACGGAAGCTTTCATCCATTTGAAGGAGAATTATGTGATCAAAATAGGGAAATTCATGGAACTGCCGGAGAAATATTAGATGTTGAAGAATTGGTTACGATGGATTGGCTCTATGAGAACGTAATAGGAAGCATACCGGAACGGTCAGAATTAGAGGAAGGAGTAGGAGAACCTCTGAAATTGCAGGGGTTGTAGAAAAACGTATGAAAATACTCGTAATAGCAGATGAAGAATCCAGAAGTCTCTGGGATTATTATACGCCGGATAAATTAAAGGATATTGATCTTATACTGTCCTGCGGGGACTTGAAACCAGAATATCTTAGCTTTTTAGTGACAATGGCCCATTGCCCATTATTATATATTCATGGAAATCATGATGGGATATATGAAAGAAAAGAACCAGAAGGCTGTATTTGTATTGAAAACCAGATTTATGAATATAAAGGGATAAGGATTCTGGGACTTGGCGGATCTTGTTGGTACAATGGCGGATCCCATCAATACACACAGAAAGCAATGAAGCGCAGAGTGCAGAAAATGTGGTTGAAAATGAGACAGAAAAAAGGATTCGATATTCTGTTGACTCACGCACCGACGAAAGGGATCAATGATGAAGAATCAGCCGCACATCAGGGATTTGAAGTATTTAAGGAGCTTTTGGAAAAATATTCGCCGAAATACCATCTTCACGGCCATGTGCATCTAAATTATGGAAGAAAACCAAGAGTTACGAAATATAAGAATACGGTTATTATTAACGGATATGAGTCCTATATATTTACTTACGAAGAATAATTTGGCTGAAAAAAAGTAATATCTGGCAGATTTTCTGTTGAATGATCAGTGGTAAGTGAGAACGAAAATGAAAATATTCAAAATTAGCACTCACCTCTTGACAGTGCTAATAAAGTGTTGTATTGTTATATTGCAAGTAGAACAAGAGCAAAAAGGAGGTTGTCTTTATGAATATAAATAAATTTACACAGAAATCATTGCAGGCTGTGCAAGACTGTGAACGCATTGCATCTGACTATGGCAACCAGGAGATTGCACAGGAGCATTTGCTTTATGCATTATTAGCACAGGATGACAGCCTGATCGCGAAATTGATGGAAAAGATGGGGCTCGATAAAAACCTTATTATTAATCGCGTGGAAGAGGCGATTACAAAACGCCCGAAAGTACAGGGTGGAAGACAGTATGTAGGACAGGATCTGAATAATGTTCTGATCCATGCAGAGGATGAGGCAAAACCGATGGGAGACGAATATGTTTCTGTTGAGCATCTCTTCCTCGCTATTATTAAATATGCAAGTAAAGATATGAAGGCACTGCTTCGTGAGATGGGTATTAGCCGGGAAGGATTCCTGCAAGCATTATCTACTGTGAGAGGCAATCAGAGGGTAACAAGTGATAACCCGGAAGATACTTATGATACGTTGAATAAATATGGTTCTGATCTGGTAGAACGGGCAAGAGAGCAGAAACTGGATCCGGTGATCGGACGTGACTCTGAGATCCGTAATGTAGTCCGTATCCTTTCACGTAAGACGAAGAACAATCCGGTCCTAATCGGTGAACCAGGTGTTGGTAAGACAGCAGTTGTGGAAGGACTTGCACAGAGAATTGTCCGTGGTGATGTACCGGAAGGACTGAAAGACAAGACAATTTTCTCACTAGATATGGGAGCACTTGTAGCAGGTGCTAAATATCGTGGAGAATTTGAGGAACGTCTGAAAGCAGTTCTGGAAGAAGTGAAAAACAGCGATGGACGAATTATCCTGTTTATTGATGAGTTGCATACGATTGTCGGCGCCGGTAAGACGGACGGTGCAATGGATGCAGGAAATATGTTAAAACCAATGCTTGCCAGAGGTGAACTGCATTGTATCGGTGCAACAACACTGGATGAGTATCGTCAGTATATTGAAAAAGATGCGGCACTGGAACGTCGTTTCCAGCCGGTTATGGTAGAAGAGCCGACAGTAGAAGATGCAATTTCCATTCTGCGTGGACTGAAAGAACGATATGAAGTATTCCATGGAGTGAAGATCACAGATGGAGCACTTGTTGCAGCAGCAACACTCTCAGATCGTTATATTTCCGACCGTTTTCTGCCGGACAAAGCGATCGACCTTGTAGATGAAGCATGTGCCATGATCAAGACAGAACTAGATTCCATGCCTGCAGAACTGGACGAATTACAGCGTAAGATCATGCAGCTTGAGATAGAAGAAGCAGCTCTTAAGAAGGAAGACGATCGGTTGAGCCAGGACAGACTTGTACATCTGCAGGAAGAACTGGCAGAGCGCAGAGAAGAATTTGCAAGTCGTAAAGCACAGTGGGACAATGAGAAAGTCGGCGTTGAACGTGTGCAGAAGATCCGTGAGGAGATTGAGCAGATCAACAAAGAGATTGAGAAAGCACAGCATTCTTATGACTTGGAGAAGGCTGCAGAACTGCAGTATGGTAAGCTGCCACAACTGAAGAAACAGTTGGAAGATGAAGAAGCTAAAGTAAAAGATGAAGACCGCGATCTGGTACATGAAAGTGTTACCGATGATGAGATTGCGAAGATCGTATCCCGGTGGACAGGTATTCCGGTTGCCAAATTAAATGAGAGCGAGAGAAGCAAGACACTGCATCTGGCAGATGAGCTGCATAAACGTGTCATCGGTCAGGATGAAGGTGTGGAACTTGTAACCGAAGCAATCATCCGATCCAAAGCCGGAATTAAAGATCCAACCAGACCGATTGGTTCGTTCCTGTTCCTTGGACCTACCGGAGTCGGTAAGACAGAACTTGCAAAGACACTTGCAGAGAGCCTGTTTGATGATGAGAATAACATGGTGCGTATCGACATGAGTGAGTATATGGAGAAATATTCCGTATCCAGACTGATCGGAGCGCCTCCGGGATATGTCGGATATGATGAAGGTGGCCAGCTTACCGAAGCTGTCAGAAGAAAACCTTACTCAGTTGTACTGTTTGATGAGATTGAAAAAGCACACCCGGATGTATTTAATGTATTATTGCAGGTGTTGGATGATGGACGTATTACGGATTCCCAGGGACGTACTGTAGATTTTAAGAATACAATCCTGATCATGACATCCAATATTGGTTCCCAGTATCTGCTGGATGGAATTAATGAAGATGGAACGATCAAACCAGAAGCACAGGAAATGGTTATGAATGACCTGCGTGCACATTTCAGACCGGAATTTTTGAACCGTCTGGACGAGACGATTTTATTCAAACCATTGAACAAAGATAACATTTATCATATAATTGACTTACTTGTAAAAGATGTAAACAGACGTCTGGCAGACAAAGAGATTTCCCTTTCCCTGACAGAAGCTGCAAAGAATTATGTAGTGGAAGGTGGCTACGATCCGACCTACGGAGCACGTCCGCTGAAGAGATATTTGCAGAAGCATGTTGAGACACTGGCAGCAAAACTGATGCTGGAAGGTGAGATCCGGGCAGGTGAGACTATTGTGATTGATGTTGAGAATGAAAAACTTGCTGCGCATATTCAGGAATATATGCAGGTGGTACCAGAGTCTGACTTATAAGGAGCGATAAGATGCCACGGATAATCTTCCATATAGATGTGAACTCTGCGTATTTAAGCTGGAGTGCAGTGGAACAATTGAAGAATGGAGCGGAGACGGATCTGCGTAAGATACCGGCTATCATCGGAGGCGACAGAGCTTCCAGACATGGAGTCGTGCTTGCCAAATCTATTTCCGCTAAGAAGTATGGCATCCGCACAGGGGAACCCGTTGTGGATGCCATTCGTAAGTGTCCGAATCTTGTGATTGCACCGCCGGATCACAGACTCTATTCGGATTACAGCAGAAAATTGATGACATTTCTGCGCGGTTATACGGATCAGATCGAACAGGTCAGCGTAGATGAGTGTTATATGGATTTTACAGAAATCGCGCCGCGTTTTTCATCACCGATGGAAGGCGCTTTAGAGATTAAAAATGAAGTCCGCAGACAGTTTGGATTTACTGTGAATGTTGGAATATCGGAAAATAAACTGCTGGCAAAGATGGCATCGGATTTTGAAAAACCGGATAAAGTACATACGTTATTTCCGGATGAGATTAAGGAGAAAATGTGGCCGCTTCCAATCAGAGAACTTTTTATGGCGGGCAGATCGAGTGTGGAATATTTACAGAAGCTGGAGATCCGCACGATCGGAGATCTGGCACAGATGAATCCGGAACTACTGGAGATACATCTGAAAAGCCACGGGCGAAAACTATGGGAATTTGCCAATGGTATGGACAATTCGCCGGTAGAACCGGTACGTCAGGAGGCAAAAGGAATCGGCAACTCTATTACACTGCCGCAGGATGCAAAGACAGAAGAAGAGGCGTGTGAAGTGTTGGGAAAACTGGCAGGAAGCGTAGGAAGGAGACTCAGGAAAGCTGGGCAGAAAGCCGGAATGATCAGTGTGGAGATTAAGTATTATAATTTTGAAAATAGTTCCCACCAGACACAGCTGGAGAGAGCAACCAATGAGGATGCCAGAATTTACGAGACAGCAGCAGAATTATTCCGGGAAATGTGGAAAAAACACCCCATTCGTCTGCTGGGAATCCGAAGTTCCAAGTTGACGGATGCGTCTGCACCAGAACAGCTTACCATATTTGAAGTACAGCCGGAGATGGAGAAAAGGAAGAAAGCCAGTGAAAAGAAAGCAAAGCTGGAGCAGGCTTTAAAGGAAATACGTGGAAGATATGGAGAAGAAGCCGTGATCCGCGGCAGTAATATGGAAGAAAAGCGGGAAAAAGAAAAATGATGAGAAAAAAGATTTTTGCAGCAGTGGGAATGTTATTGCTTGTGATCGGACTATGTGGAGCAAAAAGCTATATGAGACAGATGAAAATAAGAGAGAATGAAGAAGTACAGAAAATAGAAAAGCAAAAAGAAGCGGCACAGGAAAGAAAAGAAGCAATGGAGCAACGAAAAAAGCAGGAAGAAGAAAAAAAACAGAAAGCAAAAGAACAGCAGAAAATAATAAAAAGACAGAAAAAGATACAGATCTGTATTGATCCGGGGCATTATTCAAAAAAGAATGAAGTCTATGAAAACGGAAAAGTTGTTTACTGTGAAGGCAATTTTACATTGCAGGTGGCAAAAGAACTGAAAAAGATACTGGAAGAACGATATGGGGTGATTGTACATTTGACACGTACCAGCGGCAATATCTGTATCAACGGATACGAGAATCTGGCACTGGATTCCGGAAAGATCAGCCTGCGCGGTGAGGCGGCAAAAGGCATGGATCTCTTTATTTCACTCCATACGAATGCTAATCTGGAACATGCCAACGGTGTGGATACGAACAGACAGCCAATTGGCATTACAAAGCCAATTGTGATTGTTAATACTGTTGCAATGGAAAGTAAACAGGCACTTAGTGTGGCAAATGCAATCGGAACCAGTCTGGCAGTTTCCAATGCAAAATTAGGAATCAGCACACAGGAAAAGTTTCACACAGTAAGTGGAAAAGATGATATACTGAACTGGACAGATGCCTATAATGACAGTGTGGATAAAGAAGGAACGGTCTGTGCCCGTCGTGGAAATAATGGTGATTATTACGGCGTATTAAGGGGCGCATCGAATGTTGCGGTACCGGGAATGATCGTGGAGCATGGTTTCCATACCGTACCGAAGATGCGTAAGCTGGCAGCAGATGGAACGCTGGCAAAGGAATGGGCAGAAGCAGATGCGAAAGGAATCGCAGAAGGAATGAGATTGGAGGAGGAATAACAATGTTTTGTGCAAATTGTGGCTCGGAGCTGGAAAAGGGCGCCAGATTTTGTCCGGAATGTGGGGCACCGGTAGAACCGGTACAGCCGGAGAAAACCGTACAGAATCCGGGAAATACACAGGCATCCGGACAGATACCACCAGCAGGTGGAAGAACAACATCCGGACAGACACCGGCATCACCGAAGAAGAATCAGACAGTTATTATTGCAGCGGTTATCGCAGCAGTTGTATTTATTATCGGTGGCGGCTTATTATATGGAACGGTTGGTCTTGCATGGCAGAAGAACAGTGCAGTGTCAAAGATTGAGAAAGCCGGTCTTAAAGATTATCAGTCGGAAGAAGCAAGGCTGGCAGCAGAATGGGAGAATCTTGGTGTACTGGATTTTGGCGGTAAAAGAGCTGTTGTTAAAGAACTGAAAGAACTTAAAAAAGGTGTGGATGCATTTCAGGACTGTGCGTCAGAACTGTCAGAGATGGAGAAAGAGAAAAAACAGTATGATCTGGATTCTGAAAGTTACAGCGCATATGAAAGTGCATTAAAAGAATGTCGCAGTGCAATTAAGAAAAAAGAAGGCAAAAAGACACAGACAACTTATAAGAATGCTGTGAAAGCATTGGAAGCATTAAAAAGCGCAGATGACCAATATATTTCTGATCAGGTATCTATGTATGAAAATGTAGATCTTTCCGAGGCATCGTCCAAAGAAGTAAGCAGTTATAAGACGATTTTAAAAGAGATTCAGAGCCTGACAAAAGAAAAGACGAGAAATTACAAATCTATCCAGAAAACATTTGCAAAGATGGATCAGGCAATCTATCTGTATATCGATCCGAAGAATCCGCTGGATGTTACAGTTCAGCAGGTGGATGCATCTGCATTTCCGAAGATTCGTCTGTATCTGAGTGTGAAAGATGGCAATACCGGAGAAGTACCGAAGAAGCTCAGTAATTCGCTTTTCTATATTAAGAAAAAAGATGCAAATGCAAAATATGTGAAGCAGATAATTACTTCTGCCGGACAGTTAAATGAAAAAGAAGCGCTGAAGGTAGATATGGTTGCAGATGTCAGCGGAAGTATGGATGGTGGACCGCTGGATGAAGCAAAACAGATCATGTCAGATTTTGTAAACAGTGTGCAGTTTGACGCCGGAGACAAAGTGGAACTTACATCATTCTCTACAGGAGTCCGCTTGGAACGGAAATTTACCGATGATGCCAGCGATCTTGTGAACTGTATTAACCAGTTGCAGACAGAAGAAGAGACCAGTTTGTACGATGCTTTATATACTTCCGTAGAACGTGTTGCGGCACAGAATGGAGCCAGATGCGTGATCGCATTTACTGACGGACAGGATAATCACAGTAATTGCAGCCCGGATACCGTGATCCGGACAGCAAACCGTTATCATGTACCGATTTTTATTATCGGAATCGGAGGTTATGATTACAATGATGCAAGATATATTGCGGAACAGACTGGTGGAGCTTATTATAGTGTTACAGATGTAAATGGCATGAAGAGTATTTACGATCAGGTTTATGAAATGGAAAAACAACTTTACATGGTTGAGTTTGAAGACAAATCTGACATGAAGCTGGAAAGTAAAGCAGATATCGAAGCAGGATATAAGAGTGTGGAATATGGCGGCTCCTGCAAATACAGCTATACACCGAATGTATTGTTAAGCGCCAAGAGTGCAGATATTTATAAGGATGGACCAGAGGCGGTTGTGGAAGGTTATCTGAAGAATTTTGCAGAAGCAATGAATGCAAATGATTTTTCAAAGATTTCCGGATATCTGAAGAATGGAAGCCCGATTTACAAAGAATAGGAGAAATATGTTCAGCGTAAAATTTCTGAACAATTGGATTCTTATGAACTGACAGATGTAAAATACAGCGGTAAGAATAAGTGCAAGATTTCTACAAGAGAGACTTATTATGTACAGGTGGCAGGTAAACCGCTGCAGCTTATGACACAGGAGTGCACCTATGTGCTTGAGAAAAATGGAAATGACTGGGAGATGACATCTTTCGCAGATATTAAAGTTACAGACCGGATCAATCAGTAATTGCCTGTCTGGCACGAAGATTGCAGAGGATGGAAGAGGAAACTCTGAAATGAAAATATTCAAAACAGGGTGTTGACAAAGTTAAAATCCAGGGATATAATATGGAACATAAGAGCAGTTGCGAATTATATTTTTATAGTTTGCAGCTGTTTTTTTGTCGTTTTGACGTATGGAAGAAAGGTATAAATTCAGATGGGAGGTTATCAAAATGAAAAAAATGAACTGGAAAGAATTGATAATTGATGTTTTGGTGGATATTGTAGCGGGTATGATCATTGCAATCGGTATTTACAATTTTGCTTTAAATGCGAATTTTCCGGTAGCAGGATTTTCTGGTATCGCGATTATCTTATATCACCTGTTTGGTATTCCGGTTGGAGCCGGTACAATTTTGTTAAATATCCCGGTTTCAATTTTATGTTATAAATTCCTTGGAAAGAAGTTTTTCTTTGTTTCAGTAAAAACAACGATCATTTCATCTCTTTTAATGGACTATGTAGCACCGCTGCTTCCGGTATATAACGGCAGCAGACTGTTGGCAGCATTATGTATGGGTGTGCTTTGTGGAATCGGTTATGCGATGATTTTCATGCGCGGTTCTTCCACAGGCGGACAGGATTTCATCAGCGTTTCTATTAAACAGGTAAAACCGCACATGACACTGGGCGTGATCACATTTGCACTTGATATTACAACAATCATCCTCGGAACAGTCATCGTATTCAAAGACGTAGACGGACTGATCTATGGTGTGATCGTTACTTATCTGATGGCAACTGTAATGGACCGCATTATGTATGGTATTGACGAAGGAAAGATGACACTGATCGTAACAGAACGTGGCGAAGAGCTTGCAAAAGAGATTGATGCATATTCAGGAAGAGGTTCCACAATCTTAAAAGGTATGGGAAGTTATTCCAAAGCAAATAAAGATGTTGTTATGTGTGCATGCAACAACAAGCAGATGTATTCAATTAAGAAACTTGTACATGAGTTAGATCCGAAAGCATTTACCATTATTATGGAATCCAATGAAGTCGTAGGAGAAGGCTTCAAGGAAGAATTGCCGGATATTGATCTGTAGAAAATATTATATAAATTAAAAAAAAGAACTGTCGTAACAGATGGTTCTTTTTGTTTATACGAAGTCGAGCAGAAGTTAATCTGCTCGATTTATGGCGACAAAGCAATTACAATGAATAAGAGAAAAGGACCATCGCACGTTAGTGCAATAGCCCTTAATATAAATACAGATAGATTTATTTCGCGTATAATTTTACAACTTCAACAGCTACGTCAACTGTCTGATCCATACCTTCGACTGTGATGTGCTCGTACGGTCCATGGTATGCATGTCCACCGGTACCAAGGTTCGGGCAAGGAAGTCCTTTGAAGCTTAACTGGCATCCGTCTGTACCACCACGAATTGGCATTACAAGCGGTGTCACATCCGCATTCTCACATGCCTGTTTTGCATTGTCGATCAGGTGCATGCATGTCTCAATAATCTCAGCCATGTTGCGGTACTGCTCTGTGATCGTGAGAGTAACAGTTCCTTCGCCCCATTTTTCATTCAGATCTTTTTCAATCAGGCGGAGTGTTTTCTTCTTAGCTTCAAAAAGTAATTTGTCATGATCTCTGACAATATAATGAAGCTCTGCTTCTCCGACTTCACCTTTCATACTTACGAGGTGATAGAAGCCTTCGTAGTCTTCAGTTCCTCTTGGTGTCTCCATAGAAGGAAGTGCATTGTTGATCTCCATAGCTACCAGACTCGCATTGATCATTGTATCTTTGGAAGATCCCGGATGTACGTTGAATCCTTTGATTACGAAATCAGCTTTGCATGCGTTAAAGTTTTCATACTGGATTTCACCTTCTGTGTCTCCGTCCAGTGTGTAACCGTAGTCTGCATCAAAACGTTCTACATCGAAATGAGAAGCGCCGGTTCCAATCTCTTCATCCGGAGTAAATGCAACACGGATCGGCCCGTGAGGAATATTCTCTTCATTCAGATGTTCGATCATTGTAAGAATCTCGGCGATTCCGGCTTTATCGTCGGCACCGAGAACGGTTGTACCGTCTGTTGTAATCAGTGTACGTCCTTTCAGGCTTGTAAGATGTGGAAAGTTCTGCACACTTAAGACAAGACCGCTATCCCCAAGTTTAAGATCCTGTCCGTCATAGTTCTCTGTGATAACTGGTGTGATATCGTGGTCACAGAAATCAGATACGGTATCCATATGAGCGATGAAACCGATCTTCGGTTTGTCTTCATATCCAGCTGTTGCCGGAAGTTTTCCATACAGATAACATTGGTCGTCCAGATAAACATCTACAAGACCAAGTTCTTTCATCTCTGTCTCCAGGATTCTTGCAAGGTCAAACTGACATGTGGAAGACGGAACAGTGTCACTGTTCTCATCACTAGGTGTACGGACAACAACGTACTTTAATAGTCTTTCATAAGCTTTCATAAGTTGATTCCCCTTTTCTTGTATATAGTTTCTGCAAAAGATTATAACACATTTGCAGGAAGATGGACAGGAAAATTATCCCGGAGCAGTTCTTGTACTGTAGTGGAAAATGTTTTATAATAAGGATTACGAAAAAAATGAATGAAATGATGCAGGAGGCACGACGCATGAAATTAACCAGTTTATTGGAACGTTTGGAATATGAAGTCCGTCAGGGAAGTGATGAGATCGAAGTGACAGAACTTGTCAACGATTCGCGCAAAGTGACGGAAGGCAGTGTATTTGTATGTATTAGCGGAGCTGTATCGGATGGACATACTTATGTAGAAGAAGTCGCCGGTAAAGGTGCAAAAGCAGTGATCGTAGAAAAGCCGGTAGAAGCACCGGAAGGAGTGACTGTTATCCATGTAGATGATACCAGATATGCGCTGGCACTGATGTCAGCAGCTTATTTTGGATATCCGGCAGAAAAACTGCATGTGATCGGAATTACCGGTACAAAAGGAAAGACAACGACAACATATATGGTGAAGTCTATTCTTGAAGCAGCCGGACATAATGTCGGACTGATCGGAACGATTGAGGCAGTTATTGGAGACAAGACAATTCCGGCGAATAATACAACACCGGAGTCCTTTACGATCCACAAATATTTTGCAGAGATGGTAGAGGCAGGTTGTGACAGTGTTGTAATGGAAGTTTCTTCACAGGGATTGATGCTTCACCGTACCGCAGGAATCCAGTTTGAGATTGGTATATTCACTAACCTTGGAGAAGACCACATCGGACCGAATGAGCACAAAGATTTTGAAGATTACAAACGTTGTAAAGGTATTTTATTTACCCAGTGTAATCTTGGAATTGCAAATGTAGATGACAAGTGGTACAAGGATGTATTTAAAAATGCAACATGCCGCGTGGAGACATTCGGATTTTCAGAGGAAGCAGATTTAAGAGCAGTAGATGTGAAACACGTTTCAAGACCAGGATACCTTGGCATGCATTATCATGTAACCGGACTTCTGGACATGGATGTGGAAGTAGACATTCCGGGAGAATTCAGCGTATACAATTCTCTTACGGCAATTGCAGTATGCAGACATTTCAGAGTACCGGAGGAAGATATTAAGAAGGCATTAAAGGCTGCAAAAGTCAAAGGACGTGTAGAAATGATCAAAGTTGCGGATGATTTTACACTGATGATTGACTATGCGCACAATGCAATGAGTCTGGAAAGTTTGTTAAATACGATGCGCGATTACAATCCGGGACGTCTTGTAACCGTATTTGGCTGCGGTGGAAACCGTTCCAAGACAAGACGCTACGAGATGGGAGAAGTTTCCGGTAAATTATCTGATTTCACAATCATTACATCGGATAATCCACGTTTTGAAGAGCCACAGGATATTATCGATGACATTATTACAGGTATGAAGAAAACAGACGGCAAATATATAGCAATCTGTGACAGAAAAGAAGCAATCCGTTATGCAATCGAACATGGTCAGCCGGGAGATGTCATCATCATTGCCGGAAAGGGACATGAGACATATCAGGAGATCAAAGGCGTAAAATATGATATGGATGATCGTGTGCTGATCCGTGAAGTATTAGAAGAACAAAAATAAAGGAGCAAGATGTACGCTGATATTATCATAGACATCACGCATGAAAAATTAGATAAAGTATTTCAATATAGCATCCCTTCCCGGTTAGAAGGGATGCTTGAGGTTGGAACAGAAGTTGTTGTTCCGTTTGGAAGAGGCAACAAAGAAACACATGGCTATGTTATCGCATTTTCGGAAAAGACAGATTATGATCCGGCAAAGATCAAGGAGATTACAGGAAAAGCGGAAGAAAGTATGGCAATTGAGGGAAAACTGGTTGCATTGGCGGCATGGATGAAGGAGCATTACGGCGGAACGATGATCCAGTCGCTGAAGACGGTTCTTCCTGTAAAGAAGAAAGAGAAGATTCGACAGAAGCGCACGGTGCACCTGCTTTTAGACGAAGAAGCCGGAAAGCGCCAGCTGGATGTTTATCTGCATAAGAACCAGAAAGCAAGAGCCAGACTGCTGGCAGGACTTCTGGATCAGCCGGTACAGGAATACGAACTGCTGACGAAGAAACTGAATGTGACAGGTACCGTGATCCGCACGCTGGAAGAACAGAAGATTCTTACTGTTGAATATGAAGATATGCTGCGTAATCCGGTCGATTATCGGAAAAAGACTGGAAAGCAGATCGTTTACACCGAAGAGCAGGAGAGAGCGATCCGTACTTTCGTGCAGGATTATCAGGCAGGAAAACGAAAAACATATCTCCTTTATGGAATTACCGGAAGTGGTAAGACAGAAGTCTATATGGAAATGATCGAACAGATCGTAAAAATGGGAAAACAGGCGATTGTGCTGATTCCGGAGATTGCACTTACTTATCAGACGGTAATGCGATTTTATGGAAGATTTGGCGACAGGGTATCTATTCTCAATTCCAGATTGTCACCGGGAGAACGTTTTGATCAGTTAGAGAGGATCAGACGTGGAGAAGTCGATGTGATGATCGGACCAAGGTCGGCACTGTTTACACCATTTTCTGATCTGGGACTGATCGTGATTGATGAAGAACAGGAATCGGCTTACAAAAGTGAGCAGGTGCCAAGGTACCATGCCAGAGAGACAGCAGTTGCAAGAGCGACGATGGAAGGAGCGAGTGTCGTGCTCGGTTCAGCAACTCCTTCCGTGGATGCTTATTTTAAGGCGAAGCAGGGAGAATACACATTGCTGGAACTTACCAGAAGAGCGAAGGGACAGAATCTGGCAAGCGTATATACCGTGGATATGCGGGAAGAATTAAAAAAAGGAAACCGTTCCATTATCAGCGACCGTTTAAAAGAACTGATCGAAGACCGTTTACAGAAGCATCAGCAGATCATGTTGTTTTTGAACCGGCGCGGTTATGCGGGATTCGTTTCTTGCAGGTCCTGCGGATATGTAGTAAAATGTCCTCATTGCGATGTGTCGCTGTCGGCACACCGCGGAGGAAAACTGGTCTGTCATTACTGTGGCTATGAGACGAAACAGATGAACCGGTGTCCCGAATGTGGTTCCGGTTATATCGGAGGCTTCAAAGCAGGCACACAGCAGATCGAGGAACTGATAAAAAGGATGTTTCCGCAGGCTGGTGTGCTTCGGATGGATCTGGACACAACAAAATCAAAGGACGGACATGAGAAGATCCTGGCTGCATTTGCAAACCATGAAGCAGATATTCTGATAGGTACACAGATGATCGTCAAAGGACATGATTTCCCGGAGGTGACGCTGGTAGGTGTGCTGGCAGCGGATCTGTCACTGTATTCAAATGACTATCAGTCGGCAGAACGTACGTTCCAGCTGTTGACGCAGGCAGCCGGCAGAGCAGGCAGGGGATCCGCTGGGGGTGAAGTTGTCATACAGACGTATAGCCCGGAACATTACAGTATCCAGAGAGCGGCAGCTCAGGATTATGATGGTTTTTATGAAGAAGAGATCAACTACAGGAGTCTGATGGGGTATCCACCGGTGCATCAGCTTCTTGCAGTCTGGATGAGTGGAAGTGAAGAAGAGCATCTGAAGAAAGCGGCAGGATATTTAAAAGAATTTACAGAGCGGCTCAACCGGCAGAAGAAACTGGCGATCATCGGACCGACTGCTCCGTTTATTGAAAAAGTAAATGACAGATACCGGCAGCTTATCTATATTAAAAGTGAAGAATACAAATTCCTGATCGAAGCAAAAGATCTTATGGAACAGTATATAGAGATGAATTCAGGCTTTCGAAGCCTTCGGATTCAATTTGATTTTAACCCAATGAGTACAATGTAAACAGGAGAGAAGAGAGATGGCAATTAGAAAAATCCGTGAGTTAGGCGATGAGGTCCTGACAAAACCATGTAAAGAAGTAACGAAGATGACACTTCGTACAAAGATTCTGATCAACGATATGTTAGATACGATGTATGAGGCGATGGGAGTTGGCCTTGCAGCACCGCAGGTCGGTATTTTAAAGAGAATCGTAACAATTGATATCGGTGAAGGACCGATCGTCCTTATTAATCCGGAGATTCTGGAGACTTCCGGTGAGCAGACCGGAGAAGAAGGATGCTTAAGTGTTCCGGGAAAAGCAGGACTTGTGACAAGACCGAATTATGTCAAAGTAAAAGCACTGAACGAAGACATGGAAGAGATTGTACTGGAAGGAGAAGAACTTCTTGCCAGAGCTTTCTGCCATGAGATCGATCATCTGGATGGTAAGATGTATGTTGACCTTGTGGAAGGCGGACTTCACGATGTGGAGCCATATGAGGAGGAAGTTTAATGAAAGTCATTTTTATGGGGACTCCGGATTTTTCCGTAGGAACATTAGAGGCACTCATTGAAGCGGGACACGAAGTGGCACTTGTCGTAACGCAGCCGGATAAACCAAAGGGACGCGGCGGCAAGATGCAGTATACACCGGTGAAAGAAGTGGCAGTTGCCCACAATATTCCGGTCTATCAGCCGAAGAGAATCCGCGAGCCGGAATGTATAGAAGAATTAAGAAAATACAATGCAGATATTATGGTGGTTATTGCATTTGGTCAGATTTTACCAAAAGAGATACTGGAAATGACACCGTACGGATGCGTGAATGTGCACGCTTCGCTGCTTCCGAGTTATCGCGGCGCTGCACCGATCCAGTGGGCAGTGATCAATGGAGAGAAAGTATCCGGTGTAACGACCATGCAGATGAATGAAGGGCTGGATACCGGAGATATGTTATTGAAAGTAGAGATTCCGCTGGATGAGAAAGAGACGGGTGGAAGTCTGCATGATAAACTGGCAGAAGCCGGAGCACGGTTATGCGTAGAGACATTAGATGCATTAAAAGCCGGAACGGTAACGCCTGAAAAACAGGGTGATAGCCCGACCGCTTATGCGAAAATGCTCGATAAGCACATGGGGAAGATTGACTGGAAGATGTCTGCAAAAGAAATTGAGAGACTGATCCGTGGACTGAATCCATGGCCGAGTGCGTATACGAGATGGAATGAGAATGATAAAGGAATGAAGATCTGGGAAGCAGAAGTAGCAGAAGGGCAGACAGATAAGGCTGCCGGTACAGTAGTAGAAGTCGCAAAAGACGGATTCTTTGTACAGACAGGAGACGGACTTCTGAAGATCACTGCACTGCAGATCCCAGGGAAAAAGAGAATGGATGCAGCAGCATTTCTGAGGGGATATCAGATGGAAACAGGAACGGTTCTTTAATTTTAAGGAGGAATTACTATGTATTATCCAATGTTTTATGATCCAACATATATCCTTGTAATGATCGGAGTTGTTATTTGTCTTCTTGCTTCGGCAAAGATGAATTCGACTTTTTCAAAATATTCCCGCGTGCGCAGTCACTCGGGAATGACAGGAAAAGAAGCGGCAGAAGCGCTTCTTCACAGAGAAGGTATTTATGATGTAAGAGTGGAATATGTCGCAGGTAATCTGACGGATCATTATGATCCGAGATCAAAAGTACTTCGTTTATCCGATGCAACTTACCAGCAGACATCGGTTGCAGCAATCGGAGTTGCAGCTCATGAATGTGGTCATGCGATCCAGCATGCAAGAGGATATGCACCGCTGTCTATCCGTAGTGCGCTTGTACCGGTTGCTAATTTTGGAAGTTCGATCGCCTGGCCGCTTATCATCATTGGACTGATCATGAACAGCCAGACATCCCAGCTGTTTCTGAATCTTGGTGTGATTGCATTTTCAATGGCAGTATTGTTTCAGATTGTAACACTGCCGGTAGAGTTTAATGCGTCAAGAAGAGCACTTAAGATTCTTGGCAATACCGGAATGTTATATCCGGATGAAGTAAGAGAAACAAGAAAAGTATTGACGGCAGCAGCCCTGACTTATGTCGCAGGAGCAGCTTCCGCAATTTTACAGTTATTAAGACTGATCATGATCTCCAATTCTAGAAGAGACTGATCGGTATAGGACAAGATATGTAGGAGGACAGGTATGGCATCATCAGTAAGCAGCCGTGAACTCATACTTGAGACACTGCTTATGATCACAAGAGACGGGCAGTACAGTCACATTGCCTTAAAAAATGTACTGGATCAGTACCAGTATCTGGATAAAAAAGAAAGGGCTTTTATTACAAGAGTCGTCAACGGAACACTGGAGCATATGGTTGAGATTGATGCAATACTGAACCGGTTTTCCAAAGTAAAAGTAAATAAAATGAAACCGGTGATCCGTACGATCCTACGAAGTAGTGTTTACCAGATGCGATATATGGATAGTGTACCGGATCGTGCAGTCTGCAATGAAGCAGTGAAAGTTGCAGCGAAAAGAGGATTTGTGAATCTGAAAGGTTTCGTCAATGGCGTCTTAAGGACGATAAGCCGGAACAGGGAAGACATACAGCTACCGGATAAGACAGATATGGTAACTTATCTGTCGATTGTATATTCGCTGCCGGAGTGGCTTGTAAAACAGTGGCTTGCAGTATACGATGCAGATACAGTAGAGACGATGGGAAAGGCGTTTCTGGAAAATAAAAAGACAACTATCCGCAAGAGCCCGAAAGCTGGTGACACAACAGAGTTTGTGAAGCGTCTGGAGACAGAAGGCGTTATCGTAGAACCGGAAACACAGATGAAGGATGTATTTTATATTTCCGGATATGATTACCTGGAGAAATTACAGGCTTTCCGGAATGGCGAATTCTATGTGCAGGATATAAGCTCCATGCAGGTAGCAGAATGGGCAGATCCAAAAGCCGGAGACGTGATCATCGACGTGTGTGCCGCGCCCGGTGGCAAATCCATTCATCTTGCAGAAAAACTGGATGGAACGGGCATGGTGGAAGCAAGAGATCTGACGGAATACAAAGTAGAACTGTTGCAGGAGAATATAGAGCGGAGCGGTCTTACGAACATTTGCGCCAGAGTGCAGGATGCGACGGTAAAGGATTCGGAATCCGTGGAAAATGCGGATATTGTAATTGCGGATCTTCCTTGCTCCGGACTTGGTGTTCTTGGCCGTAAACCGGATCTTCGTTATAAGATGACACCAAAGATGCAGGAAGAGCTGGTTAAATTACAAAGAGAGATTTTAAAAGTAGTATGTGAATATGTGAAACCGGGTGGAAAGCTTCTTTACAGTACGTGTACCATTCATAAAGCTGAAAATGAAGATAATACAGCCTGGTTTCAAAAAGAACATCCGGAATTTCATTTGCAAAAAGAGAAGCAGATACTTCCGGGAATTGACATTGGAGACGGCTTTTATATAGCTATGTTCCAGAGGGAGAACCATGAGTAAAAAAGATATAGCATCTTATAATTATGAAGAATTAACAGAGGAAATGAACCGGATCGGTACAAAGTCTTTCCGCGGGAAACAGATTTATTCCTGGCTGCACGAAAAACTGGTGGATTCTTTTGAAGAGATGACCAATCTTCCAAAGAATCTCAGAGAAAAGTTGGATGAAGAATATGAAATCCGTCAGGTTTCGGTTGTAAAAAGACAAATTTCCAAAATGGATCCGACAGAGAAATTTCTGTTTGAACTGGATGACGGAAATATGATCGAAAGTGTTCTGATGAAATACAACTATGGCAATTCAGTCTGTATTTCATCGCAGGCAGGCTGCCGTATGGGCTGTCGTTTCTGTGCATCGACAATAGATGGACTGGAACGGAATCTTACAGCATCAGAGATGTTACGACAGATTTATGCGATACAGAAGATCACCGGGGAGCGGGTATCGAATATCGTAGTCATGGGAAGTGGCGAACCGTTAGATAACTATGATAATTTTGTACGGTTTGTACATATGATCAGTGATGAACACGGGCTTCATATCAGTCAGAGAAATATTACGGCATCAACTTGCGGAATCATCCCGAATATGTTGCGGCTTGCCGAAGAAGGACTGCAGATCACACTTGCACTTTCTTTGCATGGTTCTAATCAGGAGAAGCGTAAGAAACTGATGCCGGTTGCGAATAAATATGAACTGACGGACGTGCTGAAAGCCTGTGACGTTTATTTTGAAAAAACAGGACGAAGAGTTACATTTGAATACAGTCTTGTAAAGGATGTCAACGATCAGGACGAGGATGTGAAGGAGCTGGCAGCGATGTTAAAAAACCGGAACTGTCATCTGAATTTGATTCCGGTTAATCCAATCCGGGAACGTGATTTTAAGAAACCGGATGGCAAAAATGCCCGTGATTTCAAAAATAAACTTGAAAAAAACGGAATAAATGTTACTATTAGAAGAGAAAGAGGCTCAGATATTGACGGAGCCTGCGGACAGTTAAGACGACGTTATAAAACCGCGAAAAAGGAGAACTAGATGAAAATATATGCAATGACCGATGTGGGTAGAAAAAGAGAAGTCAATCAGGACTTTGTATATGTAACAGATAAACCGGTGGGACCGTTCCCGAATCTTCTGGTAGTCGCAGATGGAATGGGAGGCCATAAAGCCGGTGATTTTGCGTCTAAATATACAGTAAAAGTACTCCATGAAGAACTGGAGAAGACAGTGCTTAAGAAGCCGGAAGAGATCCTTAAGGAGATAGTAATAACTGCCAATCATGAGCTTATTAAAGCAGCGCAGTCGGATGTGAAATTGGAAGGAATGGGTACAACACTGGTTGTTGCTACTGTTATCGGTAATACATTATATTTTTCAAATGTAGGAGACAGTCGTCTGTATCTGATCAATGATAAGATCAAACAGATTTCCAAAGACCACTCTCTTGTAGAAGAGATGGTAAGACTTGGAGGAATCAAAGCAGAAGAAGCCAAGAATCACCCGGATAAGAATATTATCACAAGGGCGATCGGTGTGAAAGAAGATGTAGAAGCAGATATTTATGAATATCGTCTGAGAAAGGGAGACATCATTCTGATGTGTACAGACGGACTCAGCAACATGGTAGAAGATGAGGACATGTTTGACATCGTTAAGGGAGCCAGAGATATTGTTGAGGCAGTTCATATGCTGATAGAGAAAGCGAACAGTAATGGCGGGAGAGATAATATAGGGGTGGTTATGGCAGAGCCACTTGCAGATGAGGTGAGCGTATGGTAAAAGACGGAATATTTCTGGGTAACCGTTATGAGGTGCTGAGCAAGATTGGCGCCGGTGGAATGGCGGATGTATATAAGGGAAAAGATACGATGCTGAATCGCTATGTTGCGATCAAAGTATTGAAGAAAGAATATCGGGAAGATGAGAATTTCGTCCGTAAATTCCGGACAGAAGCGCAGTCCGCAGCGGGACTTCTGAACCCGAACGTTGTAAATGTCTATGATGTAGGCGAGGACCGGGGACTGTATTATATGGTTATGGAACTGGTCGAAGGAATCACGCTGAAAGAGTATATTGAAAGAAAGGGCAGATTATCTCACAAAGAGATTATCAGCATCGCAATACAGATGTGCACCGGTATCGGTGCAGCACATGCGGCAAATATCATTCACCGCGATATCAAACCGCAGAATGTAATTATTTCCAGAGACGGCAAAGTTAAAGTAACAGATTTCGGAATTGCAAAAGCTACTACATCGAATACGATCAGTACGAACGCAATGGGCTCAGTACATTATACATCACCGGAGCAGGCAAGAGGCGGATTCAGTGATGCGAAGAGTGATATTTATTCGATTGGTATTACGCTGTATGAGATGGCAACCGGTCAGGTACCGTTTGACGGAGATTCGACCGTATCTGTTGCAATGAAACACCTGCAGCAGGAAATCACACCGCCGTCAGAACTGGTTCCGGATATTCCGTACAGTCTGGAACAGATTATTTTAAAATGTACACAGAAAAACGGAGAACGCCGTTATCCGAATACAACACAGCTGATTCAGGATCTGAAACGTTCACTGGTAGATCCGGATGGAGATTTCGTAGTGATCCCGCCGCTTGGCAATGCCGATACCGTGATCATCACGGATGAAGAACTGGACGATATCCGTAGTGGTTATGATGATGATTATGACGACGAGGATTACGATGACAATTACGATGACAACAAAGGCTATGGCGATGATTATGATGATGAAGACTACGATGATGATTATGACGACAAAGGCTATGGCAGCAAAGGTTACGGAGACGATGATTATGACGATGATGTATATGACCGGAAAAAGTCCCGCAAGAAAAAAGGCGGCGAAGATGTAAATCCAGGTATGCGTAAGCTTATGAAGATTCTTATGGTTGTTGTCGTGATCATTATTCTGTTCGTTGTTGTCTTTGCAATCGGCAAAGCTACCGGTATCTTCAAAGGATTTAATTCCGGAGTTACAGCAGAAGAGACAGACAGCAAAGTAAAAGTTCCGAATGTTGTTGGAATGACAGAAGAAGATGCAAAAGCAGCGCTGAACAAAAAAGGACTTGGATGTCATGTCACATATGAAGAATCTGATAAATATGAAAAAGGTAAAGTCTGCGAGCAGAAGACAGAAGCCGGAACAAAAGTAGCGAAGAATACAAGAATTAATATTGTTGTATCTTCAAAGAAGATAGAAGATACGATCCAGATACCGAATGTATCCGGTATGGATGAATCCGAAGCGCAGCGCACACTGGAAGAAAAAGGTCTTACGGTTGGAACTTCCCAGTTTGTATATAGCAGCCAGTATGATGAGGGCGAAGTTATTGGAACGGATCCGGCAGCAGGAACAAGTGTAACTGCAGATCAGGAAGTGGTAATGAAAGTCAGCAAAGGCTCTGAGAAGATTTCTGTGCCAAGTCTTGTAGGCAAGACAGATTCGGAAGCACAGTCTGCGATCAAGTCAGCAGGACTGAAAGTTGGGACGGTTACTTACCAGTACAGTGATGAGACGGAAAAAGGCTACGTTGTGTCTCAGTCTCCGTACAGCGGTAACAAAGTAAATGCCGGATCAACAGTAAATATTGTTGTCAGCAAAGGAAAGAAACCGGAGGATAAGATCACTGTCCAGAATTTCAGTGGCAGTGATGAAGAAGAACTGTTAAGCTGGGCTTCTGAGAATGGACTGAATGCAAGCAAACAGCGGAGCGAGTACAGTAGTAATTATGAAGAAGGAACGATTATTTCCATGACTCCTTCTTACGGAAAAGTATCCAAAGGATCAACCATCCGCTATGTCTTAAGCCTTGGACCAAAACCGGAAAGCAACAGTGGAAACAATGACGGAAAACAGGGCGATAACTAGCAGATAAGGACAGATTGCAGAAAATATGAATGGAAAGATTGTAAAAGGAATTGCCGGATTCTACTACGTTCACGTAGTAGAATCCGGTGTTTATGAATGTAAAGCGAAAGGAATTTTCAGAAAAGACAAGATTAAACCGCTGGTTGGTGATAATGTTGAACTGGAAGTTCTGGATAAAGAAGAAAAACTGGGAAATATCATTCGGATCCTGCCACGTCAGAATGAACTGATACGTCCGGCAGTTGCCAATATCGACCAGGCACTGGTCGTATTTGCAGTGTGTAAACCGAGTCCGCACTATAATCTGCTGGACCGTTTTCTCGTAATGATGGAAAGCAAAGGTGTACCGGTTGTTCTGTGCTTTAACAAAGAAGATATTGCCTGCGAAGAACAGATTGCCGAGATTGAGAGCATTTATCGTGACTGCGGTTATCCGTGTGTTTTTACAAGTGCAAAAGAAGAGAAGAATATCAAAGAGATCCGTAAACTGCTACAGGGAAAGACAACAGTGATTGCCGGACCATCAGGAGTCGGTAAATCTTCGATCATTAATATTTTACAGCCGGAAGCGAATATGGAGACCGGAGGCATCAGCCGAAAGATCGAACGTGGAAAACATACAACAAGACATTCTGAGTTGTTCCCGATAGATGAGGAATCCTATATTATGGATACCCCCGGATTTAGTTCTCTGTATGTGAATGATTTTGAAAAAGAAGAACTGAAATATTATTTTCCGGAATTTGAACCTTATGAAGGTGGATGCAAATATAATGGATGCGATCATATACACGAACCGGGCTGTGCAATAAAAGAAGCGGTAGAATCCGGGAAGATCCACGAAGTCCGTTATGAAGATTATAAAGAAATGTATGAGGAACTGAAGAATAAGAGGAGGTATTAGACATGGAGTACATTTTAGCACCGTCCATTTTGGCGGCAGATTTTAAGAACCTGGGGGAACAGATGAAACTGACAGAAGACAATGGGGCAAAATATATTCATTTTGATGTAATGGATGGAATGTTTGTGCCAAGTATCTCTTTTGGAATGCCGGTTTTAAAATCCATTCATGATGTGACAGGACAGGTGATGGATGCGCATTTGATGGTGAAAGAACCAATCCGCTATATCGAAGAATTTGAAAAATCAGGAGCAGATATCGTAACGATTCATCTGGAAGCATGTGAGGATGTGGAAGCAACGATTCAGAAGATTCGTGACTGCAACATGAAAGTCGGCTTATCCATCTGCCCGGAAACACCGGCAGAAGCAATCGAACATCTTCTTCCGAAAGTGGATATGTTACTGGTAATGAGTGTGCATCCGGGATTCGGAGGTCAGAAGTTCATTCCGGAATCGCTGGATAAGATCCGCAAGATCCGTGCCATGATCAATGAACAGGGACTTCAGGTGGATATTCAAGTAGATGGCGGTATTTATCTTACAAATGTCCGTGAAGTGCTGGATGCCGGAGCAAATATTATCGTAGCGGGTTCAGCTGTATTTGGCGGAGATCCGGGTGAAAATACAAAGAAATTTATGGAGATTTTAAAGGATTATGAATAAGAAAATCGTTATCGTCAGCGGGGGAGAGCTGAACGAGGAGTTTACACTTTCTGTTTTGAGGGAGGAAGCAGGATGTGTGATCGGTGTGGATCGGGGAATGGAATTTTTATACCATCATCAGATTATGCCGAGCTATATCGTAGGGGATTTTGACAGTGTGGATCAGACGATTGCCACATATTACCGTGACGAGACAGATGTTCCAATCCGTGAATTTAATCCGGTGAAGGATGCTTCAGATACAGAAATCGCAATTCGTCTCGCAATGACACTGGGGTGCAAAGAGATGATTATTCTTGGTGCAACTGGCGGCAGGATCGATCATCTCTGGGCAAATATACAGTCGCTTGCAATTCCATTTCAGGCAGGTGTGGAGGCACAGATCCTAGATCCGCAGAATCGTATCCGGCTGATCGACGGAGATACTGTGATTAAAAAAGATGAGGCGTATGGTCCGTTCTTTTCAGTATTTCCACTTGGCGCGGAAGTATATCATTTCAATATCGAGGGCGCCAAGTATCCGCTCACCGATCATATACTGAGTCCATATGACAGTCTGTGTGTGAGCAATCAGTGGATCGAAGATGAAGTGAAGATTAGCTTTATGAACGGAATCGTGATCTTGATGGAGACCAAGGATAAAGGACAAGATTAAGATTAAGATGTTAAGTAAATCTTGGGTGCTGTATCTATTATGGCAGGAATTACCGAGTAGGGATATTGTAAGATGTGTTTTTATATCCCTATGGCAGGAACTGTCGGGAAAGGTATATGGCAAGATGAGCTTTTGTATCCCCTTGTGGTATAATTGCCGGGAAGGGATACCAGAAATTAAGTTGAAGTATCTTTTTTAATATATAATTGCGGAAAGAGATACAACATCATATCTCAATTATAATAAATAGTTAGAGAAGGGATATCAGAACGCAGAGTATGATATCCCTTAAATAATAAATTGTGGAAAAGGGATATAAAATCGTATCCTAAATATAGAAAAGTGTCAGAGAAGGGATACTAGGATACAAAGCATGATATCCCTTAAATGCTAAAATTGCAAAAAGAGATATCGAAAATGTCTGCTACCCAGTTGGACGATGAAGCCAGAAAGGTTATGGAACAAATAAAGAGTATGCCCAGAGATATTCGCAGTAAGAAAAAGGCTGCTAAAGGGAGAAAGGAAATAAAATTTTATGCGTGATTTCATTAACAATTACTGGGAAAATAGCGGATTTACATTGAATTTGAAACCCTGGTGTGATAATCTATAAATTGCTATATTAGGGTTTCTTTTTATTTTGAAAGAACATGAGATAGCAGAAAAAGATTAATAAAAATCCTGAAACCAAAGGATAAAAAAGGAGAATATAAAATTATGAAACTAGGAATCGTTATTGCGAGACCGATTTCATAAATATCCTTATAAGTTGTTAGATGCCTTTAAATGCTGATAGCTAGAGCATTTAGCGGATTTCCGACTTGGATAAAACTCTATATAAATTCATGTAAGTTTTTGAAAAATGGCCCACTTTGTGGCCCACTGACTTTTGATCGAAGTCCTAATATGGTAAGGAGAAGCGCTCATCTAGGCGCTTCTTTTTTTGACAAGTATTACAAAGAAAAATAGATGACGTTTAGAATGCAATATGATTATGCAACTGGAATTTGAAAGGCATAGTATGTTGTATCATCTAATAAATTTTGCTTTCATTTTCGCTCATGATCATGAGCCTTTTTCTGTTCAAAGCGTGTGCTGATATTGTATTTCTAGTATAGAATTGGAAGAAGGGAACAAAAAACAGAACGTTGCTGTATTATAATTTGCTTTTGCTTGTCACGGCAGTGTTTAAGGGACGGGGCAAAATCCTTGATTTTATTGGAGTTCTTTGATGAAAACGTAGAATTTACACCTTATTTACACCTTTGGAAGATTGGATCGGTATTTAAGACATATGGAAACTACAAGGGATGGAACATTCCAGAAAATGCAGAGAAACCAGAGCGCACTAACAAAAGAAAAGAAGAACAGATTACTCTGTTGGATATTCTGAAAGAGCAGAAGGCAAGTAACTACTCCGGTGGGATTTATCATAAGACACAGATTGATTTGACCTATAACTCTAACCATATGGAGAGAAGCAGCCTGACACATGATCAAACCAGATATACCTTTGAAACTAATAGTATTGGCGTAGAAAAAGAAGTGCTGAATGTGGATGATGTGATCGAAACGGCAAATCACTTCCGGTGCATTGACATGATTATTGATCATGCAAAAGCAGCTTTGACGGAGAAATTCATCAAAGAACTGTTCTGCTGTTTGGGCAGAATTACGATCATGTGCGATACAATACTGTACTATTTCAACCCGTTCTTCAAAAGTGGTTTTTCTTCCTTTGGTCATGACAATGCTTCCTCCTGTTCCAGAAGATTTTAATTCTTCATGACCATTATACTTCTTTATCCAAGTTTGTAACTTACCTTTTGAACGGATCCCGTATTTTTTGCAAATATCATTTTGAGAACCATAGCATGCTAAATAATCTAAGACTGCTTGTTGTTTCAATTCTTTAGAATATTTTTTATTCCCTTTCAATGTGAATGCATTTGCTCCCATAGATTCATAGTTTCGAATCCATTGTTGGACAGATGCAAGACTTACATCAAACATATCGGCAATTCGCCGTTGGCTTTCTTTTCCATCCAGATATAGATTTACAGCATATATCTTATCCTCAACAGATACTTTTCTTTTAGACATAAAATATGCTCCCTCCTAAGTGACAAGTTTTTATTATTTCACTTGTCTACCTAGAAGGGAGCATATCATTTAGTGCAACAGCCCCTTATCAAGCTTTACATAAAGTTACATTACCGGTAAGCATACAATGAGCAGATGTTTTTTATTGCCTTTCAAGTATAGATACGTTAAAATATACTTATTAAGCATGGAAGATATAGGAGGTATTACTGATGGAAATTAGAGTTCTTCGATATTTTCTGACCGTAGTAAGGGAAGAAAGCATTACAAAAGCCTCAGAAGTTTTACATATCACGCAGCCGACACTTTCCCGTCAGCTTGCACAGATGGAGAAAGATATTGGTGTAAAGCTGTTTGATAGAGGGACGCGGAAAATCAAATTGACAAATGAAGGAATACTTCTTCGCCGTCGTGCGGAAGAAATTTTGCAGCTTGTAGATAAGACAGAAAAGGAACTGGTGGAGCAAGAGGAACAGGTGGAAGGTAAAATTTCCATTGGGTGTGGAGAAATTGCGGCTGTACAACTTCTTCCTAAAATAATTGAGTCCTTTCGTCAGAAATATCCCCGTGTTACTTTTGACATTTTTACAGCCACAGCAGATTTGGTGAAGGAACAAATGGATAAAGGACTACTGGATATTGGTTTGCTTCTTGAGCCGATTGATATGGAAAAATATGAGTTTATTCGCTTGAATATAAGGGAAAAATGGGTGGTTTTAATGAGATCGGATGATCCACTCTCCAAGAAAGAAACGGTAACCGCAAAAGATTTGTCTGTACTGCCTTTGATTCTTCCAAGGCGTATGAATGTGCAGAGTGAGTTGGCAAGTTGGTTTGGCAACTGCTATGAGAAACTGAATATTGTTTTTACCAGCAATTTAAGTACGAACAGCGCAATTATGGTGAATGGAGGCTTGGCATATTCAGTGGTGATTGAAGGGGCTGTACCCTTCTGGGATCAATCAAAGGTTACATTCAGACCGCTTGATCCGCCACTTACAGCAACAAGTGTATTAGCATGGAAACGTGGTCAGCCGTTTAGCTTAGCAACCACAAAATTCATCAAACATATTCAATGCTTTTTAGGCATTGATAAGCCATAAAAACTAGGTATTTGATATAATATAAGCAAAAAATTATAATGTAGGTGTAGAGATGAAGCAGGTAGTTTCAATTTCGACACCTACATTTTTTATTTAGGAGGGAGAGCCATTTCATGAAACCGGATTATAATTCCCTTATAAACGCGGGATTAAGCAAAGAAGAAATCGCAAAAATTTCAGGATGTGAAGATCAAGAAATACAGATGAGGATGTTGCGAAAATATCGGTACAAATTGCTTGATGAGGTACATGAAAAGCAGCAGTCACTTGATGCAATCGATTATATGATCTGTAAAATAAAAAAATAACAATAAAAGGAAGTGAAAAATTAAATGGGAGTAATAATGAAAACTTTATTATCGCATCGGTCTATCCGAAAGTATCAGAACAGACCAATAGAGAAGGAAATACTAGATGAAATCTTAAAGGCAGTGCAGGCAGCTCCGAACTGGGTAAATCTCCAACACATATCCGTTATTGTCGTGCAGGAGCAGCAACGACGGAAAAAATTTGCGGAGTTGTGCGGCGGTCAGAAACATATTGCGCAGGCTCCTGTTTTTCTGGTGTTTTGCGCAGACTTTTACCGCACTTGGCAGGCTTGTAAGGAAAACGGTCAGGAGTTTGATTCCGTTGTAAGCCAGATCGACAACCTGATTGTTGGGGCAAACGAGGTAGGAATCGCTCTGGAAACTGCGGTGGTTGCCGCCGAATCCTTTGGTCTGGGCACCGTACCGATTGGAGACATCCGGCTTCATGCTTTCGAGGCGATACGGGAACTGAACCTGCCCAAATATGTTGTGCCCATGCTTGGCTTGTGCGTGGGGTATCCGGCGGAAGAACCTGGACAGAAACCCCGCCTGCCGAAGGAAGCGGTCTGCTTTGAGGAAAAATATAATTCCGACCTAACTGGACTGCTGAAGCAGTATGACGAGCAATACGCCGTATATCTGAGGGAACGCCCCTGGAATAGCCGGGTTGGAGACTGGACAGGAATGAACGCAGACTTTTACCGGCCTCCCTACTGCCACTACCCGGAGGTACCGGAAATGATGGCACAGCAAGGATTTTTGTCACAAAGATAAAAAGGCTGCGATTTAGATGGAGGTATTTATAATGAAAAAAGCAATCACTATCTTACTTTCTTTGACTATGATTTTGGGACTTGCAGCTTGTGGAAACTCTGCAAGCCAGACAGAGCAGCCGTCTACAGAAGATACTTCTGTGGAAAGCAAAGCTGATACTGAATCTGCGGAAAACGGTACAGATATGGAGAATACGGACAATCAGGATGTACAGAATCATAAAGCTTTGGTTGCTTACTTTTCTGCAACGGGGACTACTAAAGGCGTGGCAGAGCATATCGCAAACGGTCTGAATGCGGATATTTATGAGATTGTTCCGGAAGAACCTTACACCGATGCAGATCTTGACTACAATGATAATAACAGCCGCACTACCATTGAGATGAATGATCCGGATGCCCGTCCTGCTATCTCCGGCAGTGTGGAGAATATGGAACAATATGATATTGTATTCATCGGATACCCTATCTGGTGGGGAGAAGCGCCGAGAATTGTCAGCACTTTCGTGGAGAGCTATGACTTTTCCGGTAAAACCATTGTACCATTCTGTACATCCGGAGGAAGTGGTATGGGCTCCAGTGCAGTCAACCTGGAACAGCTTACAACCGGAGCACAGTGGCTTTCTGGTGAACGCCTAAGCGGAAGTGATTCCCAAGATGAAGTGATGGAATGGGTAAACGGTCTTGGCTTGAATTTTGAAGAATAACCAGAATATCAGATATGGACACAGGAAGGAGGAGATGCTATTTGAAGGCAAAAATGAAAATTAAAATGGGAATTGACTTCCTGATGACAGTGCTGCTGTTTCTTCTAATGTCCTATCAAATTATCGGACAGAAGCTTCATGAGTGGTTTGGAACAGGGATGCTTGTACTGTTTTTGCTACATAACATTCTGAATATCCGGTGGTATGGTAGCCTGTTCAAAGGGAAATATACCCTGCTGCGGGCAATGCAGACGCTCATCAATATCAGTGTCCTTATTTCTATGCTGTGTTTGGGGTTCAGTGGAATTGTATTGTCCCGTCACATTTTTGCGGGATTACCCATTCAAGGACCGATGGCAACAGCGAGAACCATGCACCTGGCGGCATCTTATTGGGGATTTGTGCTGATGAGTATTCATTTAGGATTTCATTGGAGCATGGTTCTTGGACTGTTCCGCAGACTTTGTAACAGAAAGAAAACCTCTGCTACATTTGTATGGCTGATGCGTTTTATAGCAATTTTTATTGCGGGATACGGAGCGTACTGTTTCCATAAGCAAAATATTGTCTCCTATATGTTCCTTAAGCAGGAGTTTGTGTTTTTTGATTTTGAACAGAGTGCAGTTTTTGTATTTGCAGAGTATACCGCAATGATGGGATTATGGGTTTTTATCAGCTTTTATGCTGTGAAAGGAATCAGAAAGATAACCTCACAGAGCAGAAGAAAGGAATAAATTGTAAAATCTTAGTGGAGGAAAAGACATGGATCAGCAAACGGTTCTGTTTTCAAATAAGAGTTTGAAGGCTATGATTATTCCCCTGTTTTTAGAGCAGCTGCTGATAATGCTTGTAGGGATGGCGGACACACTGGTGGTCAGCTACGCCGGAGAAGCAGCGGTATCCGGTGTTTCATTGGTAAATCAGTTCAATACTATTTTTATTTATCTGTTTACAGCATTGGCATCCGGAGGGGCGGTTGTGATCAGCCAATATATCGGTAGAAAGAAAAATGATGACGCTGGAGAATCCGCCAGTCAACTTCTATCATTCTCTACGATTTTTACCATATTGATCGCAGTGATAGTTCTGCTTGGAAATGAAAGAATGCTCCGTCTGATGTTTGGCAAGGTGGAAGATTCTGTGATGCGCTCCTGTATTACATACCTTAGGATTTCTGCATATTCCTATCCGGCATTGGCGGTTTACAATGCCGGGGCCGCCCTTTTTCGCAGTATTGGAAAAACCAGTGTGACCATGTATTTGTCGGTAATTTCCAATATCATCAATGTTATTGGAAATCTCATTGGTGTATTTGTTTTGCGTGCAGGTGTTGCAGGTGTTGCATACCCTTCACTGATTGCTCGGACATTTTCAGCCGTGATGATTACAGTACTTTGTTTTCAGAGAAAAAATGAAGTGTTCTATCGCTGCAAGTGGATTTTTCGGTGGAATGTGGATTTCATGAAACAAATTCTAAAAATCGCAATTCCAAATGGGATGGAAAACGGTGTGTTCCAGTTAGTCAAAGTAGCATTAAGCGGTATCGTTGCACTTTTTGGAACATATCAGATTGCTGCAAATGGTGTTGCACAAAGTATCTGGTCGTTGGCTGCGCTGGCGGGAGTCGCTATGGGTCCTGTATTTATAACGGTCATTGGACAGTGTATGGGAAATGGGGATACAAAGGCGGCGGATGATTATTTTAAGAAACTGGCAAGGATTACAATTTTGCTTTCATCGGCATGGAATCTTTTGATTTTTCTTCTGACTCCATTCTTTATGAAATTTTATGCTTTGCAGCCGGAGACCAAACGGCTTGTAATCTGGCTGGTTTTAATCCATAACGTGTTTAATGCAGCAGCATATCCCTTTTCCGGTGCGCTTAGTAATGGGCTGCGTGCAGCGGGTGATGTGAAATTTACCATGTATGTTTCGGTTATATCTACAATAGCAGTGCGTCTGCTTTTATCATGGCTCTTGGGAATTGTTTTGAAAATGGGCGTGATCGGGATTGCTATTGCAATGGTTTGTGACTGGAGCATTCGGGCGGTCATTTTCTTCTGGAGGCAGAAGTCCGGAAAATGGAAAACATTTCAGGTGATATAGATTCATTTATAATAAGTTCAATAACATAATTTACGGAGGAAATTACTATGAGTAAGAAAATTTTGGTAGCCTATTTTTCAGCAAGCGGTGTGACTGCAAAGGCAGCGTGGAAACTTTCGGAAGCGGCAGGAGCAGACCTGTATGAGATTAAGCCAAAGGTACCGTATAGCAGTGCCGATCTGGACTGGACAAATAAAAAAAGCCGCAGCAGTGTGGAGATGAGTGATCCGATATTCCGTCCTGAAATTGCCGGGAAGCTGGAATGTATGGATCAGTATGATCTGGTGTTTGTTGGATTCCCTATCTGGTGGTATGTTGCACCAACGATTATTAATACTTTTTTGGAGAGTTATGATTTCTCAGGCAAAACCATCGTTCCTTTTGCTACTTCTGGCGGCAGCGGCATGGGAAGCACAAATGAAAAACTTGCACCGAGCTGTCCTGGCGCTATCCTGATGAAAGGAAAAATGCTGAATGGCTTGTTGTCTCAGGAAGAATTGAAAGCATGGGTAAAAAGTCTGTGAGTTGGATGTGGGCATTGTAACAAACGCTGCCCGTTCCATGTGGATCAGGTTGCAAGGATGCAAGAGATTTTAGACTATTTTAATTCTTGAAGGGAGAGTAATTCATGACAGAAAAAGGATTTAAACAGATATTCCCATTGGGTGAGAAAAATGATGCGTATGCACAATATTTTGTTGGACAGAGTTACCTGTCCATGCTGACAACGGAAAGAGTTGGAATTGCAAATGTAACCTTTGAGCCAGGATGCAGGAATAACTGGCATATTCATCACAAAGGCGGACAGATTTTGCTCTGCACTGCCGGACGTGGATATTATCAGGAGTGGGGAAAAACGGCTCAGGAGATGAAACCCGGTGATGTCATCAATATTGCACCAGAAGTGAAGCATTGGCATGGCGCTGCTCCTGATAGCTGGTTTTCTCATTTGGCGGTAGAAGTTCCGGCAGAAGGAAGTTCCAATGAATGGATGGAACCGGTGAAGGAAGAAGAATACAGTAAGCTAAAATAAGGAGACAGATCATGAAAAAGGTAACAGCGGGCAGAGATGCCCTGGGTGATTTTGCACCAAAATTTGCGGAACTGAATGATGACGTGCTGTTTGGAGAAGTGTGGTCACGAGAAGATAAGCTTCCTGCAAGAGATAGAAGCATTGTCACAGTAACAGCACTTATGGCAAGCGGTGTTCTGGACAGTTCTCTTGCCTTTCATATAGGAGAAGCAAAAAAGAACGGTGTTACAAAAGAAGAAATGGCAGAAATTTTGACACACGCTGCCTTTTATGCTGGCTGGCCGAAAGCATGGGCAGCATTCCGCATGGCGAAAGAAATCTATCAGGATTAAGGAGGAAAAACATTATGTTAGGAAATTTTTCGTATTCAAATCCAACAAAACTTTACTTTGGAGAGGATTCTCTTTGTTTTTTGAACGAGGAGCTTCCCAAATATGGAAAAACCGTTCAGTTGATTTATGGTGGCGGTTCTATCAAGAAAAATGGTATTTACAGTCAGGTTATGAGATTACTGAAAGATAACGGAAAGGTAGTCGTTGAGGATGGAGGCGTGATGCCAAATCCCACAATAGAAAAATTAAGGGAGGGTGTTCGGATTGCCAGAGAGAATCAGGTGGACTTTCTGCTGGCTGTAGGCGGCGGCTCTTGCTGCGACTATGCAAAAGCGGTTTCCGTGTCTGTTCACTGTGATGAAGATCCGTGGGAGAAATATTATATCCGCTTTGAGGAGCCGGATTGTGAGATTGTCCCTGTTGGCTGTGTATTGACTATGGTGGGAACCGGAAGCGAAATGAATGGAGGTGCGGTAATTACGAATCATGATCAAAAGATGAAAATTGGTCATGTGTTTGGAGATGCTGTGATGCCGAAGTTTGCAATTCTGAATCCGAAATTCACTTTCACATTGCCGAAAGAGCAGATGGTAGCCGGCATTTATGATATCTTCAATCATATCTGTGAGCAGTATTTCTCTGGGGAGGACGACAATACCAGCGATTATATCAGCGAGGCACTGATGAAATCGGTAATTCACAGTTCGAGAATTGCCATTCAGAATCCAGAGGACTATGAGGCAAGGTCGAATATCATGTGGGCTGCAACCTGGGCGCTGAATACGCTTGTCTCCAGAGGAAAAAGTACCGACTGGATGGTTCATATGCTTGGTCAGGCAGTAGGAGCATATACAGATGCAACTCACGGAATGACGCTTTCTGCGGTGTCACTTCCTTACTATCAGTATATTATGCCTTATGGTCTTAGCAAGTTTTGCCGTTTTGCTGTGAATGTGTGGGAGGTCGATCCTGTCGGAAAATCTGATGAACAGATTGCAAGAGAAGGACTTTCCTGTATGGAAGGTTGGATGAAAGAACTGGGACTTGCAATGAATCTCCATGAGCTGGGAGTGACAGAAGAAATGTTGCAGGGTATCGCAAACGGAACATTTATCATGGAGGGAGGATATAAGGTGCTGAAACATGATGAGGTGTTGGAGATTTTGAAGAACAGTTTGTAAGCATTCAAGTAGGAGTTTTTATAACGATAATATAATAGAGAAAGACAAGTGCTGTGAAAGAAATTTTTCTTTGATGGTGCTTGTCTTTTTTTTATTCATCACTTGACATTGTGGCAAAGATTTACGTTCTGTTGACGAATTTGATGGACAGAAAAGAGTGCGTGAATTCTACGCAATGAAGCCAGAAGAAGCATACGCAATTTTGGAGGCTATGGCAGAAATTCATGATTGCAAGGAGAATCTAAAGTTAGTTGTTCCAAGTGATATAGAAGCACAGGAGGAACAGTTGGAACAGGAAATTGACACCGAGAGCCATGAAAAGCGGAGAATTTTTCTTTTACGAAATGTCAGATTTCTGTTGGAGAAGAAATTGAATATTATGAGGATTCAAGTATTACGTGCAAGGTTGTTGGGGACAGAAAAGTGGAGTATCAAGGGAAAGAAATGTCGTTGACGGCTGCTGCAAAACTCATATCAGGAAAGAAATATTCAATTGCAGGTCCGGGATTCTTTAAACATAAAGGCGAGTGGTTAAATGATATTAGGGCTCGTATAGGATTTTAATTTTTACCAATGATGTTCTGATAATATTTTATTATCAAAACATACGATAAACAAAAGGGGGACGTATTAAATGGCTTTCAATTTTAAATTCTTAGAAACAGAATTTCCGGTTTTAGCGAATTTTGGAAATTTGGCTGAACAGTATTGTTACACAGATCCGAACTCGTGCTTGATGAAATTGGGAATGATTGGAGAAAAAATCGTAAACTTGATGTTTACATATGATAAAATTCCTATTCCTTATGATAATTCTGCAGTGAATCGAATCAATGTATTATCTTCAGAAGGTCTCTTAACGAGAGATTTAACTGATATTTTACATGCACTTCGTAAAGCAAGAAATAAAGCTGTTCATGAAAATTATTCTGAAAGTCCAGATTGTCCCATTTTTTTACAGACGGTATACAGTTTGTCCGAATGGTTTATGCAGACTTATGGTGACTGGAATTACCAGCATCAGAATTTTGTTATGCCTGTAAAGGAAGAAGATAAAACAAAAAAGATTGTTGTTTTGAATAAAGCCTAGGAAGAAGAAAAAGAAGAAGAGCTTACAAGGCGGCTATTGCATGTGCTAAACAGGCTGAACAGGTAGATAAGAAAGTTCGTTTGAAACAGGCTAGTAAAATGACAAGTCAGCGACAGAAGTCCGAGGCGGAAACTCGATATATGATTGATGAGCAGCTTCGTCAGGTTGGCTGGGAACAAATACGCAGGAAATCCGTTACTCAAAAGGTGCAAGACTTGCGAAAGGTTGTAACATGGCGATTGCTGAATGGCCAACAGATTCCACTGTCAGCAAAAAAGGCTAAGCAGATTATGCGCTGTTTGTGGGAACAAAACTTGTCGGTATTATTGAGGCGAAAGCTGAACATAAGGATATTCCATCTGTAATTGATTATCAAGGGAAAGATTATCCGAGAAATATCCGTAAAGAAGATGCCGAATATCAGATTGGTACATGGGGAGAATTTAAGTTTCCGTTTACTTTTGCAACAAACGGCAGACCATATCTGGAGCAGTTGCCTTGCAATATGGACATCAATAATATCACAAAAAGCCATCTTTCCCACGCCAGATCCTTTAACCGTCAGAAGAAGATCGCATATTGTTGCGTGCGTTGTAGGTGTAATAGTCCAACGATTGATAATAACCTTTCCATGTTCAAGATTACTTGCTCCTGTGATATACGGAATACCTTCGCCAGTGTCATTGTATCGATCAGGAGTTAAGCCCTGTTCTGAACATAGTTCAATCACATCCGAGTAATGGCACCACGCCCAACCCTCCGGTATCTCAAACGGAATCTCATCCTCAATACATTTTACAGTTCCATCCTGAAACTTCTCATAATGCAAATTATCAGAGAATAGATATTAAAACAAATCTGCAATGAAAGCTAACAAATTGACAGCGTTTTCCATAAAATCAATTCTACGATAAAAACATACCGTCTAGACAGCTACTTTTTAAGCTATTATCCAAAAGACATATAATATATAGGCTCAAATGGTGAAAGTACCCATTTGGGCCTATTATTGTATGAATTCATGCGTTACAATCAGAGCAAGATCCACCCGTGTAATACAGTATTGTCATTTTGACAATTTTGTATTACTTACGAGTAGCAGACTTGATGGGGATTACGTCCCCATACCCACGTGAAAATATAATTGCAAGCAATTACATTTTAGCAGATACGCAAGCGTTTCTGAATAAGCGTCACAGACAACAAAATAAGAAAATTTTGATAAGACATTCACCTGGAATAGGTGAGTGTTTTTTGTTTTTAAATATTCAATTAACCGAAAAAATAAAAAAATTTTCATCAGGGGGCTGTAAAAATGCCTCTCAGCGTTTCGTTTTATGTAAGGGTATTTTGGACAGGAAAAAATAAAAAAATTTTTATCAAGAACCTGTATTTATGCCCTTCATCTTTTGAATATGTGTAAGGACATTTTTGAGCCGGCATAAAAATGATTTTTACAACAGTTAGAAACAGAAATGAGGCGAGAAAAGAATGAAATATGAATACATGAAGGAGTCAGAGCAGATGCTTCAGTACTTCCAGTTTCCGAAGTTTTTATTAAAGCTGCGAATTTCTCAAACTGCAAAATTTCTTTATATGATTTTGTATGACCGGGCGCGGATATCGAGAAAGAATAGCTGGATAGACAAGTATGGAAATGTTTATTTGATATTTCCAATAGAAGAATTGTCTGTTCAAATCGATAAATGCAAATCTTCTGTAAAAACAGCGTTGAAGGAATTAGATGATGTGGGACTATTGGTTCGCAGATCCGGTGGATTTTCAAAACCTAATCATTTATATGTGAAAATTCCATCTGATGAGATCGGTTTACAGCCGGTTGACGATAAGGCGGTTGAAAAGATGACCACAACAGAGTCGGAAAAGCAACCATCATCTAGTTGTAAAAATGGCTGTGCAGGAGTCGGAAATGTGGCACCTAGTAAAGTAACTGAGAAATATAAAAGTAATAAATATCATGAAGTAAATTATTGCTATGGGGAAGGAGAGAGTTTGTGATGAGAGAAGAAGATACCGTATGTGTAGGCAGTGATGGTTTGCAATACTGCAAAGTTTGTGGGGAAGCGAAAGAAGCATTTTTTCCTGAGGGTGGATTTATGGGAATGAAGAAACATTCCAGGCAATGTGCCTGTGACAGAAAAGCGTATGAAGAAGAACAAAAATATTTTAAAGAGAAAGAACACCGGGAATTAGTCAACAGAAATACAAGCATCTGTTTTGACGAGAGCAGAATGGAAGAGTGGACATTTGAGAATGCAGATATGTCAGATGCGGTCATGCATAAGGCAAAAAATTATGTTGATAACTGGGAGAAAATGAAAAGAAACCATATAGGCTGTTTATTCTGGGGTCCGGTTGGCACTGGAAAAAGTTTTATTGCCGGGTGTATTGCCAATGAACTTCTTAAACGAGAAGTAACGGTAAAGATGACAAATTTTAATACCATTATCGATGATATATTTCCACTGGCAGACAAAACGGAATATATCAATGCATTGGCTTCGTATCAGCTTTTGATTATTGATGATCTTGGAGTGGAACGAAATTCAGAATATGCGTTAGGAATTATTTTTAGCGTCATAGACCGCAGAATCCGTTCGGGGCGACCTTTGATCATCACGACCAATCTTCCGCTGAAAGAAATAAAAAGCGAGACCATGTTAGAAAAAAGACGTATCTATGACCGTATTTTAGAAATGTGTACACCAATGTATGTTGGAGGCACAAGTAAACGAGAAGCGATTGCAAGTATGAAAATGGAGAAAGCGAAAACGTTGTTGAATACAAAGAATGATCGTGCGTATTGCGGATAGAAGTGAATGCTACGCACGTTAAACAATAAGGAAAGGATTTTATGAGCAAACAACATGTTGCGATATGTGAAAAAGTGGCTCTTACAATTGAAGAGGCAGCAGAATACAGTAATATCGGACAAAACAGAATAAGTAGTCTTTTGAAAGAACCGAGATGTCCGTTTGTGCTTTACGTAGGCACGAAAAAACTTGTAAAGAGAAAAGAATTTGAAAAATTCATTTCGGAAAGTGTGGAAATATAAATATAAATGAATGACAGGAATGACAGGAGATGAAAATGAATATTCACAAAAATAAGATGCTATGGTATAATACAAGGTACTGTATTAGGGCTTCTTATGAGAGGAGCTGAAATATGGGAAAAGATTTAAAAGGCAAAGAACTTGGCAAGGGAATATCCCAGGAAAGTACGGGATTATACTCAGCCAGATTTGTAGATCGGTTTGGAAAGAGAAAACATAAACGATTCAAAAAGCTGCAAGAGTGCAGAGCATGGATTGCAGATGCGACTTATGTGGATGAACACAGTGATATTTCAATGCCATCAAATATGCTGGTCGATCAATGGTTTGATTATTGGATTGGGATAAAAAAGAAAACAGTCCGTTCCAATACTGTTCGCAATTATACGGAGAGATATATTAAAAATATTAAACCGGTAATTGGGGAGATGCCACTATCAGACGTGAAACCACTTCACTGTCAGAAAATATTTTATGATATGGCAGATCAGGAGTATCGCACATCTACAATTTATCAGGCAAGAATTGCATTATACAACATGTTTGAGTATGCAAAAGAAAATGAAGTCTTGTGTAGCAATCCCTGTAAAAAATCTGTGAAAAGTGATATGGGAAAGCCATCTGAGAAGAAAGTTGCTTTAACAAGAGACATACAAAAAACATTTTTACAATATGCAGAAAATCAAAGCTATGAAAATCAGTATCGTTTTATACTACAAACCGGATTGCGAACAGGCGAATTGGTAGGATTGAAATGGGAAGATGTCGATTTTAAATCCAAAACAATTCAGATTCGCAGAAGTATGGAATATCGTTACAGTGCAAAGGAGTGGCGTATCGGAGAACCAAAGAGTAAATCAGGTTACCGGACGATACCTTTAACAGAAGAAGCGGTTGCTATACTAAAAAAACAAAAAGAAAAGAATAAGAGGATTTCAGAAATTTCAACAGAATGGGAAGAATTTGTGTTTCTGTGTCGAAAAGGAACACCTGTCAAGAACAGTACATATGATACAGCACTGTTTAAAATCTGTGATAAAGCAAAAATTCCAAAATTTTCGATGCATATCTTGAGACATACGTTTGCTACCAGATGTATTGAAGCAGGAATGAAACCGAAAACACTTCAGATGTTACTGGGCCATTCGAATATTGGAATTACGATGAACTTATATGTTCATACTACTGAGGAAGAAAAGAAAAAAGAAATGGACTTGGTAGCAGAAGCGCTTATGGCAATGTAATGGCCCACTAAATGGCCCACTTGCAAAAATAAGTATGCTGAAATCCCTTGAAATCAAAGGATTTATAGGAGGAAATAGAGAAAATGAAATTAGGAATCGTAGGACTTCCAAATGTAGGAAAAAGTACATTATTTAACTCATTAACAAAAGCAGGAGCAGAGTCCGCAAACTATCCGTTCTGCACGATTGATCCGAACGTCGGCGTCGTTACCGTGCCGGATGAGAGACTGAATGTTCTGGGAGAGATGTATCATACAAAGAAGATCATTCCGGCGGCAATCGAATTTGTTGATATTGCGGGTCTTGTTAAGGGAGCATCCAAAGGAGAGGGACTTGGCAACCAGTTCCTCGCAAATATCCGTGAAGTAGATGCAATTGTACATGTTGTCAGATGTTTTGAGGATAGCAATATTGTACATGTAGACGGAAGTGTAGATCCACTGCGGGATATCGAGACGATCAATTTGGAACTGATTTTTTCTGATCTGGAGATCCTGGAGCGTAGAATTGCAAAGACTACAAAAGTTGCAAGAAATGACAAGACAGCAGCGAAAGAACTTGCACTGTTAGAGAAGATCAAAGCACATCTGGAAGATAACCGTCTTGCGAAGACATTTGACGGAGCAGAAGATGAAGAAGAGGAAGAGTGGTTAAAGAGCTACAATCTTCTGACATACAAACCGGTTATTTATGCAGCAAATGTTGCAGAAGATGATCTGGCAGATGACGGAGCAAATAACAAGGGCGTGCAGGAAGTAAGAGAATACGCAGCAAAAGAGCAAAGTGAAGTATTTGTTGTATGTGCACAGATTGAACAGGAGATTGCAGAGCTGGATGATGATGAGAAGAAGATGTTCTTAGAGGATCTCGGATTAACAGAATCCGGACTGGAAAAACTGATCAAAGCCAGCTACAAGCTGCTCGGACTGATCAGCTATCTGACAGCCGGCGAGCCGGAAGTCCGTGCATGGACGATTACAAAAGGAACAAAAGCACCGCAGGCAGCAGGTAAAATCCACACAGACTTTGAACGAGGATTTATCCGTGCAGAGGTTGTATCTTACGATGATCTGATGGAATGCGGAAGCCATACAGCAGCAAAAGAAAAAGGACTGATCCGCCTGGAAGGAAAAGATTACGTTGTCCAGGATGGAGACATCATGCTGTTCAGATTTAACGTTTAAGAGAAATAATAAAAGGAAAAGTTAAGAAGGGAAGAAAACAGAACATGCATAAAACCATTGATTTTCCCAATCTTGGTATCCACTTGAAAAATGTGGGCAATCACATTTCTATAGGTGGTTTTGATATTGCTTTTTATGGAATAATTATTGGCCTGGGTATTCTGGTAGGAATCTTGATCGCAGCAGCCGAAGCGAAACGGACGAAACAGAATTCGGAGACCTATTTTGATCTGGCACTTTATGCAGTCGTATTTGCGATTATTGGTGCACGCGCATATTATGTGGTATTTTCCTGGAATATGTACAAAAATGATCTGAAAAGTATCCTGAATATCCGGGAGGGTGGCCTGGCGATTTACGGTGGTGTGATCGCAGCTGTGATTACAGTTGTTGTATTTGCAAAAGTTAAGAAATTATCGGCGGCGGTGCTGTTCGATACTGCCAGCCTGGGACTGGTGGCAGGACAGATGATCGGACGCTGGGGTAATTTCTTCAACCGGGAAGCATTCGGAGAATATACGAATGGCTTATTCGCAATGAAACTTCCGACGGATGCAGTACGCCCGTCGGATATTACTGATTTAATGCGCAGACATATGCAGTACAAAAATGGAACGTCATACATTCAGGTGCACCCGACATTTCTGTATGAATCACTCTGGTGTCTGATGGTGCTGTTCATCATGCTGTTATACCGCAGACACAAAAAGTTTAATGGAGAGGTATTCTTAGTATATCTGTTCGGATATGGGCTGGGACGCGTCTGGATTGAGGGACTCAGAACAGATCAGTTACTGTTTTCGGGCACATCGATCCCGGTATCGCAGGTACTTGCAGGAACGCTTGTAATTGTTTCGGCATCACTGATTATATTCTGGCATATCCGGCAAAAAAGAATGGAAAATGAACAGGTTGTACAGGAAAAGGAACAAAATAACAGAGAGAATTACTAGACTTTTAAATATAATCGGACTATAATAAATATACACGTCAAAATACAGTGATATGTACAAAATTTAAGGAGGAACAACAAAAATGGCAAGAAAAATGAAGACCATGGATGGTAACCAGGCTGCAGCTCATGCATCATATGCATATACAGAAGTTGCTGCAATTTACCCTATCACACCATCATCTGTTATGCCAGAACATGTAGATGAATGGGCAACAGAAGGAAGAAAGAACATATTTGGACAGACTGTTCAGGTAACAGAGATGCAGTCAGAGGCAGGTGCTGCAGGAGCTGTACACGGATCTCTTTCCGCTGGAGCTTTAACAACAACATTTACAGCATCTCAGGGATTATTGTTGATGATTCCTAACTTATATAAAGTAGCTGGAGAACAGCTTCCGGGTGTATTTAACGTATCTGCTCGTGCACTTGCTAGTCATGCACTGAACATTTTCGGAGATCACTCAGATGTTTACGCCTGTCGTCAGACTGGTGCTGCAATGCTTTGCGAATCCAGTGTACAGGAAGTAATGGACTTAACACCAGTTGCACACTGTGCAGCATTAAAAGGAAAACTTCCATTCATCAACTTCTTTGATGGATTCCGTACTTCTCACGAGATCCAGAAAATTGAGACATGGGATTACGAAGATCTGAAAGATCTGGTAGATATGGATGCAATCGATGAGTTCAGAAATCATGCACTGAATCCAAATCATCCATGCCAGAGAGGTTCTGCTCAGAACCCGGATATTTTCTTCCAGGCAAGAGAAGCATGTAACCCATATTATGATGCTATGCCGGCAATCGTTCAGGAGTACATGGACAAAGTTAATGCTAAGATCGGAACAGATTACAAACTGTTTAACTACTACGGAGCTGCTGATGCTGAGAAAGTTATCATCGCTATGGGTTCTGTATGTGATACAATTGAAGAGACAATCGATTACTTAACAGCAGCAGGCGAGAAAGTCGGAGTTGTTAAAGTACGTCTGTACAGACCATTCTGCGCACAGGCACTCATCGATGCAATTCCGGATACTGTTAAATACATCAATGTACTTGACAGAACAAAAGAGCCAGGAGCACAGGGAGAGCCATTATACCTCGATGTTGTTTCTGCATTAAAAGGATCTAAATTCGATGCAATTCCGGTTAACGGAGGACGTTACGGATTAGGATCTAAAGATACAACACCTGCACAGATCGTTGCAGTATTTGAGAACGCAGACAAAGACAGATTTACAATCGGTATCAACGATGATGTTACAAATCTTTCTCTTGAAGTTGGTGCACCACTGGTTACAACACCGGAAGGAACAATCAACTGTAAGTTCTGGGGACTTGGAGCTGACGGTACCGTAGGAGCTAACAAGAACTCTATTAAGATTATCGGTGACAATACAGATATGTATGCACAGGCTTACTTCGATTATGACTCTAAAAAGTCTGGCGGTGTTACAATGTCTCACTTGCGTTTCGGTAAGAAGCCAATCAAATCTACTTACCTGATCCACAAGGCAAACTTTGTAGCATGTCACAACCCATCTTATGTTAATAAATACAACATGGTTCAGGAATTAGTTGACGGAGGAACATTCCTTCTGAACTGTTCATGGGATATGGAAGGTCTTGAGAAACATTTACCGGGACAGGTAAAAGCATTCATTGCTGACCATAATATCAAATTCTACACAATTGATGGTATTAAGATTGGTAAAGAGATCGGACTTGGCGGACGTATCAATACAGTCCTTCAGTCAGCGTTCTTCAAACTGGCATCTATCATTCCGGAAGAAGAAGCAATCGAGCTGATGAAGAAAGCAGCAAAAGCTACGTACGGAAGAAAAGGTGACAAGATTGTACAGATGAATTACGATGCAATCGATGCCGGTGCAAAACAGGTTGTTGAGATTGAAGTTCCGGAATCTTGGAAATCTTGTGAAGACGAAGGATTATTCACACCGGAAGTTAAAGGTGGAAAAGACGACGTTGTAGCATTTGTTAAGAATGTTCAGTCTAAAGTAAATGCACAGGAGGGTAATAACCTGCCGGTATCTACATTTACAGATTATGCAGATGGTTCTACACCGTCAGGTAGTGCAGCATATGAGAAACGTGGTATCGCAGTAGATATCCCGGTATGGCAGTCAGAGAACTGTATCCAGTGTAACCGTTGTGCATACGTTTGTCCGCATGCAGTTATCCGTCCGGTAGCTCTTACAGAGGATGAACTTGCAAAGGCTCCGGAAGGAACAAAAGCAATTGATATGATTGGTATGCCTGGAATGAAATTCACAATGACTGTATCAGCTTATGACTGTACAGGATGTGGATCTTGTGTAAACGTTTGCCCAGGTAAGAAGGGTGAGAAAGCTCTTGTTATGGCAAACATGGAAGAGAATGCTAAAGAACAGGATGTATTTGACTTCGGACGTGAGATCGAAGTAAAACCAGAAGTTGTAGCTAAATTCAAAGCTAACACTGTTAAGGGAAGCCAGTTCAAACAGCCACTGCTTGAGTTCTCAGGAGCTTGTGCAGGATGTGGAGAAACTCCTTATGCAAAATTGATCACTCAGTTATTCGGTGACAGAATGTACATCGCTAACGCAACAGGATGTTCTTCTATCTGGGGTAACTCTTCACCGTCTACACCATATACAATAAACGAGAAAGGACAGGGACCGGCTTGGTCTAACTCACTGTTCGAAGACAACGCAGAGTTTGGATATGGTATGTTGCTTGCTCAGAAAGCAATCAGAAAGAGACTGAAAGAAGAAGTAGAAGCTGTAGCTGCAAGCGACAAGGCTTCAGAGGCAGCAAAAGCTGCTTGCCAGGAATACCTGGATACATTTAACTGCGGAGTTACAAACGGAGATGCTACAGACAAATTAGTTGCAGCATTAGACGGATGTGACTGTGACACATGCAAAGATATTGTTAAAAACAAAGACTTCCTTGCTAAGAAATCCCAGTGGATTTTCGGTGGTGACGGATGGGCTTACGATATCGGATTCGGTGGAGTTGACCACGTGTTAGCAAGTGGTGAAGACATCAACGTCATGGTATTTGATACAGAAGTTTACTCTAATACAGGTGGACAGTCTTCTAAAGCTACTAAGACTGGTGCTACAGCTCAGTTCGCAGCAGGCGGAAAAGAAACTAAGAAGAAAGACCTTGCAAGCATGGCAATGAGCTACGGATATGTATACGTTGCACAGATTGCTATGGGTGGAGACTTCAACCAGACTGTTAAAGCAATTTCAGAGGCTGAGGCTTATCCGGGACCATCACTGATCATTGCATACGCTCCATGTATCAACCATGGTATCAAGAAAGGTATGAGCAAAGCTCAGACAGAGGAGCAGTTAGCAGTAGAATGTGGATACTGGAACAACTTCAGATTCAATCCTGCAGCAGAAGGCAACAAGTTCACTCTGGACAGCAAAGAGCCTAAGGAAGAAGATTATCAGGCATTCCTTGACGGAGAAGTTCGTTACAATGCCTTGAAGAGAGCTAATCCGGAGAAGGCTGCAAGACTGTTCGCTAAGAACGAGGCTGAGGCTATGGAAAGATATGATTATCTGAAGAAACTGATCACTCTGTACGGAGAAGAATAAGATTTGACAAGAAGATCATAAAGCATATAAGAATGTGGCAGTCATTTATGGCTGCCACATTTTTGCATGTTATAGCGACGAGGAAAATCTGCCATTCTTGCATGGCAGATTTTGACGATCACTGATAAAAAGATCACTGATAAAAAAATAATAGTTGTTGACATCAGCGAAGAAAAATGTAAAAATAGAGAATGTGAATAACAGAACTTGATAGAGGTGCGGATTTCATCAGTAAGGAAGAACGATAGTTTGGAAGACTGTTCTTTCAGAAAGGGGGATTTGCCGAAGGAGTCAGATATTCCGGATCTGATTTCTGGGACGCAGACAGAAGATGTTGCGTACTGTCACAGGAATGTGGAGCGCTATCACAGTATGAGAGTCGAAGAAGAGAATTTATATTTGAGAATTGACGATTATGCCATGAACGCGCAGAAAAGATGTGTTGTTCATGGCATTTTTTTAGCAAATAAAAGGAAGAAAAGAGAGGAAAAAAGATGAGAGGAAGAAAAAAAGTCTGGATGACAACCATGCTGTTGACTTTATCTGTTTTAGGAAGTTCACTGACAGTATTTGCTTCAGATGGAAAAGCAAAATATGTACCGGATATGTATGCGTCGATATATTCGTTAATTCCACCGGTGGTGGCAATCGTGCTTGCATTAATTACAAAGGAAGTGTACAGTTCCCTATTTGTTGGTATTTTAATCGGAGGTGTTTTTTGGTCAGGGTTCCGCTTTGAGAAGACAATCACCCATGTATTCCAGGATGGTATCGTAGGAGTGCTGTCTGACAGCTATAACGTTGGTATTTTAGTATTTTTAGTTGTACTTGGAATTATGGTATGTATGATGAACAAAGCCGGAGGATCAGCAGCGTTCGGACGTTGGGCAAGTAAACACATTAAAACAAGAGTAGGTGCACAGCTTACAACAATTTTACTTGGAGTACTGATCTTCATTGATGATTATTTTAACTGTCTGACAGTCGGAAGTGTTATGAGACCGGTAACGGATCAGCATAATGTATCCAGAGCAAAGCTGTCTTATCTGATCGATGCAACTGCAGCGCCGGTTTGTATCATTGCACCGATTTCTTCATGGGCAGCGGCAGTAACCGGATTTGTAAAAGGAGAAGACGGATTTTCAATCTTTATCCGTGCAATTCCTTATAATTTCTATGCGATCCTGACAGTTGTAATGATGGTAGCAATCGTAGTCCTGAAGTTTGATTACGGCCCGATGAAACTGCATGAGAAAAATGCAGTAAAAGGCGATCTGTATACGACAGAAGACAGACCATATGCAACAGCAGAAAATGAGATGGAAGAAGGAAAGGGAAACGTAATCGACCTTGTTCTTCCGATTCTTGTATTGATCGTATGTTGTATTATCGGAATGATCTATACCGGTGGGTTTTTCAGTGGAACCGGGTTTGTGAAAGCATTTTCGGGAAGTGATGCATCGGTTGGACTGATGCTTGGAAGTTTCTTCGCATTTATTATTACAGTTATTTTTTATGCAGTGCGAAGAGTATTATCTTTCAGCGATTCCATGTCCTGTGTACCGGAAGGATTTAAGGCGATGGTTCCGGCTATCCTGATCCTGACATTTGCATGGACTTTAAAGGCAATGACAGACAGCCTTGGGGCAGCTGAATTTGTTGCAAATGGAATGCAAAAAGCAGCCGGAGGACTGGTAAGTCTACTGCCTGCAATTATCTTCCTGGTAGGATGTTTCCTTGCATTTGCAACCGGAACTTCATGGGGAACTTTCGGAATCCTGATTCCGATTGTTGTAGCTGTATTTTCGGGAACGAATGAGCAGATGATGATCATCTCTATTTCAGCATGTATGGCTGGAGCTGTATGCGGAGATCACTGCTCACCGATTTCCGATACGACGATCATGGCGTCGGCGGGTGGCCAGTGTAATCATGTCAATCATGTAACGACACAGCTTCCGTATGCGATTACAGCAGCGATTGTTTCATGCGTATCTTATGTAATCGCCGGATTTGTGAGAAATCCATTTATCTGTCTGCCGGTTTCTATCGTGCTGATGATCGGCACACTGCTGGTGATTCGCCAGGTTACACGAGAGCCGGATTATGGTGATCTGAGCAAATATTAAACGAAAACCAGATAAGGGATATAGAAAAGTGAGGTGATATCGCCTCACTTTTGTTATTTCTTTGTATAGAAAGAAAAAAGATGGTATAATAATCAGATAGAGTGTGCAATGAAAGGAGTCGAAGAGAGCTTATATGAATAAAAATGATGTGAAGGCTTATGAATTACTGCAGACAAAGGAATTAAAAGGAATCCATTCTGTGGGATATTTACTCAGACATAAAAAAAGTGGGGCGAGAGTCCTTTTAATAGAGAATGATGATGACAACAAAGTGTTTCAGATCGGATTTCGTACACCACCGTCGGACAGCACCGGTGTACCACATATTATGGAACATTCTGTATTGTGCGGATCAAAGAATTTCCCGGCAAAAGATCCATTTGTAGAACTGGTAAAAGGATCATTGAATACATTTCTGAATGCGATGACATATCCGGACAAGACCGTATATCCAGTCGCAAGTTGCAACGACAAAGACTTTCAGAACCTGATGCATATTTATATGGATGCTGTGCTTTATCCGAATATTTATAAGCATGAGGAGATATTCTGTCAGGAAGGCTGGAGCTACCGGATGCCTTCAAAAGATGAGCCGCTGACGTATAATGGTGTCGTATACAATGAGATGAAAGGTGCATTTTCCTCTCCGGAAGGTGTGCTGGATCGAGTAGTACTGAATACATTGTTTCCGGATACATCCTATGCAAATGAATCCGGTGGAGATCCGGACGTGATTCCGAAACTGACTTATGAACAGTTCCTTGATTTCCACAGAACTTATTATCATCCATCCAACAGCTATATTTATCTGTATGGAAATATGGATATGGCAGAGAAGCTGAACTGGCTGGATGAGATGTATCTGAGCAAATTTGAAGCGAAAGAGATCGATTCAGCAATCCGCCTGCAGAAGCCGTTTGCGGAGATGGCTGAAAAGGAGCTAACGTACTCTGTCGGCAGTGAGGAGTCGGAAGAAGAGAATACCTTCCTGTCTTATAATAAAGTTATTGGAACAAGTCTTGATCCGAAGCTATATCTTGCTTTTGAGATTCTGGATTATGCATTGTTATCAGCGCCGGGTGCACCGCTGAAACAGGCATTGACGGACGCAGGAATCGGAAAAGATATTATGGGATCTTATGACAATGGTATTTATCAGCCGATCTTTTCTGTAATTTCTAAAAATGCAAATGCAGACCAGAAGGAAGCATTTGTTGCGAAGATTGAAGAGGTGTTTACAGATCTTGTTAAGAACGGAATTGATAAGAAAGCGCTGGAGGCGGGGATTAATTATCAGGAATTTCGTTATCGTGAAGCGGATTTTGGAAACTATCCGAAAGGACTTATGTATGGCTTACAGATGATGGACAGCTGGCTGTATGATGACAATGAACCGTTCATGCATATTGAAGCGCTGGATACATTTGAATTTCTGAAAGAACAGATCGGGACCGGGTATTATGAAGAACTGATCCAAAAATACATCCTTGATAATACGCATGGTGCGGTCGTAGTTGTAAAACCGGAGAAGGGACGCACAGCAAAACTGGAGAAAGAATTAGAAGATAAACTGGAATCATATAAGCAGAGTTTAAGTGAAGAGGAGCAGGAACAGCTGGTTGTAAATACGAAGGCACTGGAAACTTACCAGTCAGAAGAAGATTCACCGGAAGATCTGGAGAAGATACCGGTTTTAAAAAGAGAAGATATTTCCAGAAAAATCCAGCCGATTATTAATGAAGAGATGAGGCTTGCGGATGTGCCGGTTATTTTCCATGAAATTGAAACGAACGGAATTGGATATGCAGATATTCTCTTTGATATGTCGGATGTGCAGGAGGAAGACCTTCCGTATGTTGGTATTTTACAGTCAGCGCTTGGCGTGATCGATACGAAGAAGCATGGATATGGAGAACTTTTTAATGAGATTAACATGCATACTGGTGGTATTGCAACATCATTGGAATTATACAATGATGTTACAAAAGTAAAGGAAAAGGAATTTAAAGCTACATTTGAGATCAAAACGAAAGCCCTATATGACAAGCTCCCGTTTGCATTTGATATGATGGGTGAGATCCTGACAGAGTCCTGCCTGGATGATACAAAGCGTATGAAAGAAATCCTTGCCATGTTAAAATCCAGACTTCTGATGAAGTTCCAGTCTTCCGGGCATACAACGGCAGCACTTCGTGCATTGTCTTATGCATCTCCGTCAGCGAAACTTAAAGATATGACAAATGGCGTAGATTTCTTCCGCAAGGTAGACTGGCTGGATACACATTTTGAAGAAGAGAAAGAACATTTATCGGAAAAATTAAAAGAACTGTCAGTGAAGCTGTTCCGGGCAGATCGTATGATGCTTAGTTACACAGCCGCAGGCGAAGGTTTGAAGGGCTTTGAAAAAATGGTGCAGTCTCTGAAAGACAGATTGTATACAGAGCCGGTGGAAGAGACACCGTGCATTATTCACTGTGAGAAGAAGAACGAAGGATTCCGTACTGCTTCCAAAGTACAGTATGTGGCAAAAACCGGTAATTTTATTGAACGGGGAGAAGAATATACAGGAGCATTACAGATATTAAAAGTAATCTTAAGTTATGAATATCTGTGGCAGAATATCCGTGTAAAAGGTGGTGCATATGGCTGTATGAGCAACTTTAACCGTATCGGTGAAGGTTATTTTGTCTCTTACCGTGATCCGAATCTGAAACGGACACTGGATGTGTATGAAGGTGTTGTAGATTATGTGAAGAATTTTACAGTTTCTGACCGTGATATGACGAAATACATTATCGGAACGATGAGCAATCTGGATCAGCCGATGACGCCTTCTGCAAAAGGTGAACGTTCCATGAATCTTTATATGAATAAAGTAAACGAAGACATGGTTCGGAAAACAAGAGAAGAAGTACTGGATGCAACGCAGGAGGATATCCGCAGGCTGGCACCGGTACTGGAAGCAATCCTTTCGGCAGACCAGATCTGTGTTATTGGAAGTGAAGAAAAGATTGAAGAAGCAAAAGACCTGTTCCAGACAGTGACAAGTTTCCAGAATGAAGGGGAAAAGGAAGATGAATAATAAATATAAATCAGGATTTGTAACTCTGATCGGACGTCCGAATGTTGGAAAGTCCACACTAATGAATTATCTGATCGGTCAGAAGATCGCGATCACATCCAAGAAACCGCAGACGACAAGAAACCGGATTCAGACTGTACTTACAAGAGAAGATGGACAGATTATTTTCGTCGATACACCAGGAATCCACAAAGCAAAAAATAAACTTGGAGAATATATGGTAAATGTTGCAGAACGGACGTTAAATGAAGTAGACGTTGTTCTCTGGCTTGTAGAACCGACAACATTTATCGGAGCAGGAGAGCAGCATATTGCCAGCCAGCTTAAGAAGGTAAAGACGCCGGTTGTACTTGTTATCAATAAAACAGACAGTGTAAAGAAAGAAGATATCTTACCTGCAATTGCAGCATATAAAGATGTGTATGATTTCGCTGACATCGTGCCGGTGTCAGCAAGGAGCGGAGATAACACGGAAGAGTTGTTGAAAGTAGTGATGAAATATCTTCCTTACGGACCACAGTTCTATGATGAAGATACGATTACAGACCAGCCGGAGCGTCAGATCGTAGCAGAACTGATCCGTGAGAAAGCACTGCACAGTCTGAATGAAGAGATTCCACATGGAATCGCAGTTGCGATCGATCAGATGAAAAAACGCGGAAAAGTTATGCACATTGACGCAACGATTATCTGTGAGAGAGATTCGCACAAGGGGATAATTATTGGAAAACAAGGAAATATGTTGAAAAAAATCGGAAGTACTGCCCGTTATGAGATTGAAAAAATGCTGGATTGCCAGGTAAATCTCAAGCTTTGGGTAAAAGTAAAGAAGGACTGGAGAGACAGTGAGTTTCTGATGAAAAATTTTGGATACCGGGAAGAAGAATAGGAAAGGGTATCTTCTGGAGAACCTAATCTGTAAATACCAGATGAGGTGAGAAGATGGAAGAAATGTACTGGGACCGTTTCCGGAAGACGGGGAAGATAACCGATTATTTATATTACCGGGGCATGCAAATCTGTGCATGTGCAGAGAAAGAACAGAACCGGAAAGGTGAGAAAGAATATGAATCAGATTACGGTGACAGGCATGGTGCTTGCTCAGACGTCGATAGGAGAATATGACAGACGTGTAGTAATTCTGAGTAAAGAAAGGGGCAAGATCGCAGCATTTGCCAGAGGCGCGAGAAGACCAAACAGCGCACTGGTCGGTGTGACAAGCCCTTTCTCTTTTGGACAGTTTACTGTATATGAAGGGCGTACATCGTATACGCTGGTGTCGGCGTCCATTTCCAATTATTTTGAAGAACTGCGCACGGATGTAGAGGGCGCTTATTATGGCTTTTATTTTATGGATTTAGCAAATTATTATGCAAGAGAAGCCAATGATGAGACTTTGTTACTGAAGCTTTTATATCAGACATTTCGTGCACTTGTGAATACCAGAATCCCGAATCAGCTGATCCGTTATATTTATGAATTAAAGGTCATCAGTATCAATGGAGAAGGACCGCAGGTGTTTGAATGTATCGGTTGTGGGGACAGAGAACAGGAGAAAGTATTCAGTATCCGCCGTGGTGGTCTTTTATGCCGACAGTGTGCCGCTCATGTGACGGACGGAAGAAAACTGAGTGCTTCTACGCTGTATGCAATGCAGTATATCATAGCCTCACCTGTGGAGAAGCTTTATACGTTTCTTGTGAAGGAAGATGTGCTGAAAGAGCTGGGAGACGTTGTGACAGCGTATATGGCAGAGTATCTTGGAAAATCATTTAAGTCACTGGAGATTCTGGAGACGTTGATTATGTAAATTGAAAATCGCCTGGATCTGAAAAGGATCCGGGCGATTTTGGCGACAGGGGAAATATTCATTCCCTGCCTTTTTTATTTTGAATGGAGGTTGATCGCTTATTTTGTAATTTTAATTTTTTTGGAAAGTCCCTTTTTCACAAGTACAGATTTGTAAGATTTTAATTTAGAAGCAGGAACTTTCACTTTTGTTTTCTTGTAGTTAGAAGCACCAAGTTTTGTAAATCAACGAGTGCTTTTAACTGCGTGTCATCACCTTTTGTGTTATCGTCTACAACGATGTTATCAGCAGTAGCCTGGATATTTACAGAGTAGTCTGCATAACCAAGTGCATAGATAGTAACTGTCCAGTATCCTGTTCCGTCATATCCCTGTGGGAACTGGCAGCAAATTTAGTACCATATGTCTGTACCGGTTTGCTGTATGTAGAATCATTTCCATAGTAAGTCCATTTTACAGCCTGCATTCTGGAACCAAGAGCTCCATAACCATTTCCGTTAAAGTCAACTCTTAAGAATTCACCGTAAGCACCATCTGCCGGTTTTACAGTCATTTCAATATCAGATGCTGTCAACTGTGCAGTATCTGCGATTCCGGAATCTGTTCCAGTCTGGCGTGCACTAAAGGTAAAAGAATCGGTAGAAGCATTGTAAGCAGCTGTTTTCAGACCGTTTGTGTTCTCTGTTACATTGGCTTTCAGATTATCATAAGCACTTAAATCCTTCTTGAAAAAATAGTAGTTAGCTTACGCTAACAAAAAGAATAACAGCTATTGAGAAAAGTCGCAATAAAATACAGAGAAAATGAGAGATGTTATCAAAATACAACTTAGCCTTGGCAGATAGGAAAAAAAAATATACAATAAGAGAGTTGAACAGATAAGACCGCGGATAACAGAAGGAATTCGTTGAATGATAAAAATAAAGAGGATTATATAAATATGAAAAAACAGGAATATATATACAGATGTATGCAAAAATATGTGAAACGGGCAGCGGCGGTATTCGTAATCGGATGTATGGTGACGGGACTTGCGACCGGCTGTAGTACAAATGGCAAATCAAAAGGCAGTCAGGCATCTCTTTTAAAAGAACAGACAAGAGAAGTATTTGCGATGGACACTTATATGACACTCAAAGCATATGGCAAAAATGCCGGAAAAGCGCTGGATGCTTCTGTGAAAGAGATTGAACGGATTGAAAATCTGGTATCTACCGGGAAGAAGACGAGTGAGATTGCCAGGATCAATCAGAATGGTTCAGGAAAAGTTTCTGAAGATACGATGAAATTGATCTTAAGATCAAGAGAGTTATATGAAGATACAGACGGCGCATTTGATATCACTGTGTATCCGGTGATGGAAGCATGGGGATTTACGACAGAAAAATACCGGATACCGGGCAAAACAGAACTTCAGAAACTTCTTGCCAATATGGATGCAGATAAAATTATCTGTGATGAGAAGAAAGGTACTGTAAAACTGGATCAAAAAGGAATGAAGATTGATCTTGGAGGAATTGCCAAAGGATATACTTCCGGCCGCGTTATGGAGATCATGAAAAAATATGGCGTGAAAAATGCCGTAATCAGCCTTGGCGGCAATGTACAGACGCTGAACAGCAAGCCGGATGGTTCCGCATGGCAGATTGCCGTGGAAGATCCACAAGACAAATCCAGTTATATTGGAGTATTGTCTCTTCGAAATCAGGCGGCGATTACATCGGGTGGCTATGAACGTTATTTTGAAAAGAATGGAAAGAAATATCATCATATCATTGATCCGAAGACCGGATATCCGTCAGAAAATGGATTGTCTTCGGTTACGATCGTTTCAAAAGATGGAACGCTTGCAGATGGACTGTCAACCTCGCTCTTTATTATGGGCAGAAAGAAAGCAACAACTTACTGGAAGAAACATACACAGGCATTTGATACTGTTATGGTAGAAGATGACGGAACAATCTGGGTGACGGAAGGAATTGCAGATGTGTTTTCCGGTGACAGTGGATTTAAAGTTATTCACAAATAAAGAAAAGGATAGGGTAGAGTATGAAAACTCTGAAAAAATTACAGATGATAAAACCGGTACTTCCGGCAATGTTACTTGGAATTTTCGTTATAGTGGCTGTCACCGGATACAGACCGGATGCAGGAACAGATTCCGATGGAGGAAGTTGGGTGCATAAGATTCTGGCAGCAGGAAAGCAAACGACAGAGTCCCAGACAGTGAAAGCCGGGAAAAAGGTAAAGGTTTTGATCTAAAAGATGGAAAATACACAGGCTCTGCAAATGGATATGGTGGAAAGATCACGGTGACCGTAACGATCAAGAATAAAAAGATTGTGAAGATACACATTGACAGCTCGCCGGGAGAAACGACTTCTTTCTTCAATCGTGCAAAAACGCTGACAGATCTGATGCTCCGGCAGCAGAGTACTGATGTAGATGCAGTATCAGGAGCAACCTACAGTTCCAAAGGAATTATCGGTGCAGTGAAAAATGCGTTGTATGGAACAAAATCGACAACGAAACAGGCGCCTGCATCTTTCGGGGGAAAAGGCAAGGCGAAAAAGGTCGCAAAGGTTACAGAAACCGGCAACTGTTTTCAGCATGTTCTGCTGTCCGGCGAATGTTTTGCATGTGGAAAATGTGCAGAACGGTGTCCGAGAAGAAATGCAGAACGACCGTTTCCGGGAAAATACTTGAAAAGCAAATAGTAAAAATGTATAATAAGGTACAATTACTATATTATAGAAGGCGAGGATAAGGGATATGGTAGAGAAAACTATGGACAAAATCGTAGCACTGGCAAAATCAAGAGGATTTGTATATCCGGGATCAGAGATTTACGGCGGGCTTGCGAATACATGGGACTATGGTAATCTTGGAGTAGAACTTAAGAACAATGTAAAGAAAGCATGGTGGCAGAAGTTTGTACAGGAGTCTCCATACAATGTTGGTGTGGACTGTGCAATTCTGATGAACCCACAGACATGGGTAGCAAGTGGACATCTTGGAGGATTCAGTGATCCTCTTATGGATTGTAAAGAGTGTCATGAGCGTTTCCGTGCAGATAAGATTATTGAGGACTATGCACATAAGAACGGGCTGGATATTCCGGACAGCATTGACGGATGGAGTCATGAGCAGATGGAAGGCTACATTGCAGACCATAACATTCCATGTCCGACCTGTGGAAAGCATAATTTTACAGAGATCCGTGAGTTCAACCTGATGTTTAAGACATTCCAGGGCGTAACAGAAGATGCAAAAAATGTTGTTTATTTAAGACCTGAGACAGCACAGGGAATTTTTGTAAACTTTAAGAATGTACAGCGTACATCCAGAAAGAAACTTCCATTTGGTATCTGCCAGATTGGTAAGTCATTCCGTAATGAAATTACACCTGGTAACTTTACTTTCCGTACAAGGGAGTTTGAGCAGATGGAGATGGAATTCTTCTGTGAGCCGGATACAGACCTTGAATGGCATGCATATTGGAAGAAGTTCTGTCTTGACTGGTTAGAGCAGCTTGGCTTAAAAGAAGAAGAAGTCCGTTATCGTGATCACGATCCGGAAGAGCTGAGCCATTACAGTAAAGCGACAACAGATATTGAATTCCTGTTCCCGTTCGGATGGGGAGAGTTATGGGGTATCGCAGACCGTACAGATTTCGACCTGACACAGCATCAGAATGTATCTAAACAGGATATGACTTATTTTGATGATGAGAAAAAAATCAAATATATTCCATATGTTATCGAACCGTCACTTGGAGCAGACCGTATGGTACTTGCATTCCTTTGCAGTGCTTATGATGAGGAGAATATCGGAACAGAAGAGAAGCCGGATGTCCGTACAGTACTTCATTTCCATCCGGCACTTGCACCGATTAAGATTGGTATCCTTCCGTTGTCCAAGAAACTGAATGAAGGCGCAGAAAAAGTATATGAGATTTTAAGAAAGAAATATAACTGCGAATATGATGACCGTGGAAATATCGGTAAACGCTACCGTCGTCAGGATGAGATTGGAACACCATTCTGTGTAACTTACGATTTTGATTCTGAGGAAGACGGAGCAGTTACTGTTCGTGATCGTGATACGATGGAACAGGAGAGAATTAAGATCGAAGATCTGGAAGCTTATTTCGCAGAGAAGTTTGAGTGGTAAGATTTAATAAGAGAATGCGTGGTTTCATAGAAAATCGTTAATAGAAAGGCTGCGGCATCTGATAAGATGCCACAGCCTTTCTGGCACTGTTAATGATAAAGGGAAGGCACTTGCTTGTGCAAGTCCTTCCCGACTGATAATCAAACCTAAGTAATTGTTTTAGATGTTTGCTTCTTTACTATAACGTTCTGGATGAAGTCTTCTGTCACGGAGCTCAGCAGCGGCTGTAAACAGAACGTCTGTAGAGGAGTTCAGACCTGTCTCACAAGAATCCTGGATTACACCAACAATGAAGCCGACACCAACAACCTGCATTGCAATATCAGAAGAGATACCAAACAGGCTGCATGCCATAGGAATCAGAAGCAGAGAACCACCGGCAACTCCGGAAGCTCCGGCAGCGCTGAGTGCGGCAAGAACACACATGATCAGTGCAGTTCCAAAGTCTACAGATACACCAACTGTATTGGCTGCGGATAATGCCATAACAGAGATTGTAATAGCAGCTCCAGCCATGTTGATTGTTGCACCAAGAGGAATGGATACGGAGTATGTATTCTCATCCAGTTCCATCTCTTCACAAAGCTCCATGTTAACTGGAATATTGGCTGCAGAACTTCTGGTGAAGAATGCAGTGATAAAGCTTCTTACCAGACATTTGAATACAAGCGGATATGGATTCTTGCGTGAGCAGAAGAATACGATCAGTGGATTCATAATCAGTGCTACAAATGCCATACTTCCAACAAGTACAAGAATCAGTCTTCCGTAAGATAATAATGCCTTGAGTCCGGATTCGGAAATAACATTGAAAATCAGTCCCATGATTCCGAACGGAGCGAAGCTGATTACCCATTTTACTGCGGTTGACAGAGCATTGGAAAAATCATCTAACAGATTCTTTGTTGCAGGAGATGCAGCTTTGAGTGCGATACCAAAGATACATGCCCATGCAAGAATACCGATATAATTCGCATTTACGATAGAAGCAATCGGATTGGACACAACATTGAGCAAAAGATTCTTTAATACTTCGCCTACTCCGCTCGGAGGAGTAACATCTTCTGTGGCTGCTTTTCCAAGAGTTAAAGTAACTGGGAAAAGACGGCAGGCTATAACTGCAACAAGTGCTGAGAAAAGGTTACCAAGCATATAAAGAGCTACGATAAAGCCCATGTTTGTCTTCTGCCCCTCACCCATGTGAGCAAGTGCACTCATAACAAGAAAGAAGACAAGAAGCGGAGCAATCGCCTTTAAAGCTCCGACAAATAAATCTCCAAGAATTGCAATAACAGTTACTTTTGGAATGCAAAGCCCAAGAATGATACCAACGATCAGACCGCACAGGATTCTTAATACAAGGCTTATGCTGTTCCATTTCTGAATTAAGTTTTTCATAGATCCCTTCCTTTTGCAGGTAAAAACCTGCATCCTCTCTTTCTTTTGTAATATGTTCCCCGATAGATACATCGAGCATGGAGAAGTAGGCGGTTCTTCCGTAGTGCTTTTCCATGCTCAACCTGTTGTAACGGGTTTTATTATAAAGAATAGACTATGGTTTGTAAATAGATTTCACGGAAAAAACTGTTGAAAAAGACAAAAAAATACACACAAAATGTGAAAAAAATGTCAAAGTGCACAAAAAAAGCAAGAAAAAAGTTGTATATAGAGAGAAGAGGTGTTATAATGAGACAGCAAAAATAAAAATTGTCGGGGGGACAATAGAAAACGGGAGGTTTAATACTGTGAGCGTACAAAATGATGGAATGATGTGGGCACTTGTAAAAGAAAAACCAGAAGTTGGATTATGGATGAAGAGAGTTCCGATTCCGGAAGTGGGACCGAATGATGTGAAGATTAAGATCCACAAGACAGCAATCTGTGGAACAGACGTACATATTTATCAGTGGAATGACTGGGCACAGCATACAATTCCGGTCGGACTTACTGCAGGTCATGAATATGTAGGTGAAGTTGTAGAAGTAGGACCGGGTGTGAAAGGATTCAAGATCGGTGACCTGGTATCCGGAGAAGGACATATTACATGTGGTAAATGTCGTAACTGTCTGGAAGGACACAAAGAGAACTGCAAGGATGCCAAAGGTGTCGGCGTGAATAGAAACGGAGCATTTGCAGAATATCTCGTAATCCCTGCATCTAATGTATGGCCGTGCAATCCGAATATACCGGAAGAGATGTATGCAATTTTTGATCCGTTTGGTAATGCAACACATACAGCGCTGTCTTATGATATGCTTGGTGAAGATGTACTGGTTGCAGGTGCAGGACCAATTGGTATCATGGCAGCAGCAATTGCCAAATTTGCAGGTGCAAGACATGTTGTTGTAACAGATATGAACCAGTATCGTCTGGATCTGGCTAAGAAACTGGGTGCTACCAGAACAGTAAACTTAAAAGAAGAAAAATTATCCGATGTTTTAAAAGAAATTGGCATGACAGAAGGATTTGATGTGGGACTTGAGATGTCCGGATCACAGGCAGGTCTTCATGACATGATCCATAATATGAAGCACGGTGGTAACATAGCACTGCTTGGATTACAGAGAACAGATGCAACAGTAGACCTTGAGACAGTAATCTTCAACGGACTGAATATCCGTGGAATCTACGGAAGAAAAGTATGGGATACATGGTATAAGATGTCTACGATGTTACAGGCAGGTCTGGACATTTCCGAAATTATCACACATCGTTTCGATATCAAAGACTACGAAAAAGGTTTTGAGGCAATGATTTCAGGACAGTCTGGTAAAGTAGTTCTTGACTGGGCACATGTGAATGACTAAGAAGAGAGGTAGAGAAGAAAGATGGCACGTAAAGATGATATTTTAAATATTTATACAAAAGAAGTAGAAGGCATCAAAGAGGCAGGACTGTTTAAAGGAGAAGCTCCGTTTGTTTCTCCGCAGGGTGCACGTGTGACGATGGAAGATGGAAGAGAACTTCTGTGTATGTGTGCGAACAACTATCTGGGACTTGGAGACAATCCAAGACTGATCGAAGCTGCAAAGCGTACTTATGATGAGAAAGGATACGGAGTTGCATCTGTTCGTTTCATCTGTGGTACACAGGATATCCATAAAAAGCTGGAGAAGAAGATTTCTGATTTTTTGGGAACAGATGATACAATTTTATATTCTTCATGTTTCGATGCAAATGGTGGATTATTTGAGACAATCCTGACAGCAGACGATGCAGTTATCAGTGATGAGCTGAACCATGCATCTATCATTGACGGTGTACGTCTTTGCAAAGCAAAACGTTTCCGCTATAAGAATAATAACATGGAAGATCTGGAATCTAAGTTAAAAGAGGCAGATGAAGCCGGAGCAAGAATCAAACTGATCGCAACAGACGGTGTATTCTCAATGGACGGAATTATCTGTAACCTGAAAGGTGTATGTGATCTGGCTGACAAGTACAATGCACTTGTTATGGTAGATGACAGCCATGCTGTAGGATTTGTAGGAAAGACAGGACGTGGAACTGCTGAACATTGTGGAGTGGAAGGACGTGTAGATATTATCACAGGTACTCTTGGAAAAGCACTTGGTGGAGCATCCGGCGGATATACATCAGGACGTAAAGAGATCATTGACCTGCTTCGTCAGAGAAGCCGTCCGTACCTGTTCTCCAACTCTCTTGCACCGGCTATCGCAGGCGCAAGTATTGAACTTTTTGATATGTTAGATGAGAGTACAGAGCTTAGAGATCACCTGGAAGAAGTTACAGCTTACTACAGAAAAGAACTTGTAGATAATGGCTTTGATATTATTCCGGGAACTCATCCATGTGTACCGGTTATGTTATACGACGAGAAGACTGCAGCAGAATTTGCACAGCATATGATGGAAAAAGGTGTTTATGTTGTTGCATTCTCTTATCCGGTTGTTCCGAAGGGAAAAGCAAGAATCCGTACACAGGTATGCGCAAGCCATACAAAAGAAGATATTGATTTCATCGTAAAATGCTTCAAAGAAGTAAGAGAAGAGATGGGATTGAACAAATAATATGGTATAATCCGATATATCAGACCGGGCAGAGCAAAATTAACGTTTGCTCTGCCCGGTTTTTGTGTATAATAGACAGGGAAGGATTCCCTGTCTATTATACACTCCGTGAAGGTGTGCAGAAATTCGAAGAGGAAAATGTCTGCAAGACAGACTCGAATTTCGCACCAGGACTCGAGAGCGAGCCCTGAACAGAACAGGGAAGGATTCCCTGTCTATTATACACTCCGTGAGGGTGTGCAGAAATTCGAAGAGGAAGAATAACAACTTGTGGAAGGAGCTTAAAATTATGATACGAAAAAATGCATGGAAATCTTATACAGATAGCCAAAAACAAGAATTAAACACGATCAATGAAAAATATAAAGCATGTCTGAATGCCGGAAAAACAGAGCGCGAATGTGTGAAACTTGCAGTAAAAATGCTTGAAGAAAAAGGCTATCAGTCGCTGGAAACATATAAGACAGCAAATAATAAACTGAAAACCGGTGATAAGATTTATGCAGTATGTATGGGAAAAAGTATTGCAGCATTCCAGATTGGAAAAGAGCCGCTGGAAAACGGAATGAACATTCTCGGTGCACATATAGATTCACCGCGTATTGACGTAAAACAGAATCCGCTGTATGAAAATGAAGAGCTGGCTTATTTGGATACCCATTATTATGGCGGAATTAAGAAATATCAGTGGGTAACCCTTCCGCTGGCATTACACGGTGTTGTAGCAAAAAAAGATGGAACAGTTGTAGAAATCAGCCTTGGTGAAAAGGAAGACGATCCCGTATTTGTAGTGACAGATCTTCTGATCCATCTGGCGGGAAAACAGATGGAGAAAAAAGCGAGCGCTGTTGTAGAAGGTGAAAAACTGGATTTGCTGTTCGGAAGCTGTCCGGTAGAAGAAACCCCGGATCTGGACACAGAAGAAAAAGAAGCAGTAAAAGAAAATGTACTTCAGCTTTTAAAAGAATATTATGACGTAGAGGAAGAGGATTTTGTATCCGCAGAGCTGGAAATCGTACCGGCTGGGAAAGCAAGAGACTGTGGAATTGACAGAAGTATGATCCTTTCTTATGGGCAGGATGACCGTGTGTGTGCATTTACTTCATTATTTGCAATGCTGGATGTAGAAGAGACAGAGCGTACGGCATGCTGTATCCTGGTAGATAAAGAAGAAATCGGAAGTGTGGGTGCAACAGGTATGCATTCCAGATTTTTTGAAAATGTAATTGCTGAGCTAGTTACACTGGAAAGTAGCGAATCCGACCTGAAAGTGAGAAGAGCGCTGCAGAATTCCTGCATGTTATCTTCTGATGTAAGTGCGGCATATGATCCGATGCATGCAGAAGCCTTTGAAAAAAGAAGTTCGGCATTTTTCGCAAAAGGGCTTGTATTTAATAAATTTACCGGTGCAAGAGGAAAGAGTGGATCCAATGATGCCAATGCAGAATATCTTGCAAAGATCCGTCAGGTAATGGATGCGGGAGAAGTTGCATACCAGTTTGCTGAACTTGGAAAAGTAGATGAAGGTGGCGGCGGAACAATCGCATACATTATGGCAAACTACGGAATGCAGGTTATCGACAGTGGTGTTGCGGTACTCAGTATGCATGCGCCATGGGAAGTGACAAGCAAGGCAGATGTGTACGAAGCATACAGAGGATATAAAAGCTTTCTTATAAAAATGTAGTTTTGTGTCGTGAAAGTTAATGCTGACACTTGACGAATAATAGCAAAACCAGTAAAATAGATGTGCGACTTAGAAAAAATTAGTTTTAGGAGGTCATGACAAAATGGCAAAATGGGTTTATATGTTTACAGAAGGTAACGCAACCATGAGAAACCTTCTTGGTGGAAAAGGTGCGAACCTTGCTGAAATGACAAACTTAGGTCTTCCGGTACCACAGGGCTTCACAGTAACAACAGAAGCTTGTACACAGTACTACGAAGATGGCAGACAGATCAACGATGAGATCATGGGCCAGATTATGGAAGCAATCGACAAGATGGAAGGAATCACAGGTAAGAAATTCGGAGACAAAGAGAATCCGTTACTTGTATCTGTTCGTTCCGGAGCAAGAGCTTCTATGCCTGGTATGATGGACACAATCCTGAACCTTGGATTGAACGAAGAAGTTGTAGAGACACTTTCAAAAGCTTCTGGAAATCCGCGTTGGGCTTGGGACTGCTACAGAAGATTCATTCAGATGTTCTCTGACGTAGTTATGGAAGTTGGTAAGAAATACTTCGAAGAGCTGATCGACAAGATGAAAGCTGACAGAGGTGTTAAACAGGACGTTGAACTGACAGCAGAAGATTTAAAAGAACTTGCTAACCAGTTCAAAGCAGAATATAAAGAGAAGATCGGTGCAGACTTCCCGTCTGATCCGAAGGAACAGTTAATGGAAGCAGTGAAAGCTGTATTCCGTTCATGGGATAACCCAAGAGCTAACGTATACCGTCGTGACAATGATATCCCGTATTCATGGGGAACAGCTGTTAACGTACAGATGATGGCATTTGGTAACATGGGAGATGACTGTGGAACAGGTGTTGCATTTACTCGTGACCCTGCTACAGGTGAGAACGGTCTGTTCGGTGAGTTCCTGACAAACGCTCAGGGCGAGGACGTTGTTGCCGGAGTTCGTACACCAATGCACATTTCTGAGATGGAAGAGAAATTCCCAGAAGCATTCGTACAGTTCAAACAGGTATGTGAGACACTGGAAAAACACTATAGAGATATGCAGGACATGGAGTTTACTGTAGAGCACGGTAAATTATACATGCTGCAGACACGTAATGGTAAGAGAACAGCGAAAGCTGCTCTGAAAATTGCTTGTGATCTTGTTGATGAAGGAATGAGAACAGAGGAAGAGGCTGTTGCAATGATCGATCCTCGTAACCTTGACTCTCTGCTTCACCCACAGTTCGATGCTGCTGCACTGAAAGCTGCAACACCGATGGCTAAAGCACTTGGAGCATCTCCGGGAGCTGCTTGTGGTAAGATCGTATTCACAGCTGATGATGCTGTAGAATGGGCTGCAAGAGGAGAGAAAGTTGTTCTTGTACGTCTTGAGACTTCACCGGAAGATATTACAGGTATGAAATCTGCTCAGGGTATCCTGACAGTTCGTGGTGGTATGACATCTCACGCAGCCGTAGTTGCTCGTGGAATGGGTACTTGCTGTGTATCTGGTTGTGGAGACATCACAATGGACGAAGCAAACAAGAAATTTACACTTGCCGGTAAAGAATATCATGAAGGAGATTGCATCTCTCTTGATGGTTCTACTGGTAACATTTATGACGGAATCATCCCGACTGTAGACGCTACAATCGCAGGTGAGTTCGGAAGAATCATGGGATGGGCTGATAAGTACAGAACTATGAAAGTTCGTACTAATGCTGATACACCGGCTGATGCTAAGAAAGCTCGTGAGCTTGGTGCAGAAGGTATCGGACTTTGCCGTACAGAGCATATGTTCTTCGAAGGCAACAGAATCGATGCATTCCGTGAGATGATCTGTTCTGAGACAGTAGAAGAAAGAGAAGCAGCACTTGCTAAGATCCTTCCGGAACAGCAGGGAGACTTCGAAAAATTATATGAGGCACTGGAAGGTAACCCGGTTACTATCCGTTTCCTTGATCCACCGCTTCATGAGTTCGTTCCTACAGAGGAAGAGGACATTAAGAAATTAGCTGATGCTCAGGGCAAGACTGTTGAGCAGATCAAAGCTATCATCGATGGACTTCACGAGTTCAACCCAATGATGGGACATCGTGGATGCCGTCTTGCAGTTACATATCCAGAGATTGCTAAGATGCAGACAAGCGCTGTTATCCGTGCAGCAATCAATGTTAAGAAAGCTCATCCGGATTGGAATGTTAAACCGGAGATCATGATCCCGCTTGTTGGAGATATCAAAGAGCTGAAATACGTTAAGAAATTCGTAGTTGAGACAGCTGACGCTGAGATCGCAGCAGCAGGAAGCGACCTTGAGTACGAAGTTGGTACAATGATCGAGATCCCAAGAGCTGCTCTTACAGCTGATGATATCGCTAAAGAAGCTGACTTCTTCTGCTTCGGTACTAACGACTTAACACAGATGACATACGGATTCTCTCGTGATGACGCTGGTAAGTTCTTAGATGCTTACTATGATGCTAAGATCTTCGAGAACGATCCATTTGCTAAGCTTGACCAGACAGGTGTTGGTAAACTGATGAACATGGCTATCGAATTAGGTAAGCCGGTTAATCCGAACCTTCATGTTGGTATCTGTGGAGAGCACGGTGGAGATCCATCTTCAGTTGAATTCTGCAACAAGATTGGTCTTGACTATGTATCTTGTTCACCATTCCGTGTACCGATCGCTCGTCTTGCAGCAGCACAGGCAGCAATCGCTCAGAAGAATGCGTAATTAAAGTTGAGCATTAGATAAGCATTAGATGACGAAAAGATAGAACTTGTTCTATTGATATGTTTATAATTCTTTATATGCCTGGCCTTTTTGGCCAGGCATATATTCTATATTTTATTATTCAGTAAGTGCCGGTTCCGGCACATTTTTCCAATTTTGTATTTGTTTATAAGAAAATTGAGATTTATTGATATCTATTCGCATTGAAAAAGGCTTGGTTGGGGCTTGCTGTGATGCAATGAGGTCTTGCTGTAGCTTGGTTGGGGCTTGTTGTGATGCGATGAGGTCTTGCTGTAGCTTGTTATGGTGCAATGGGGTTTTGCTGTAGCTTGGTTGGGGCTTGAGACACGCAGTGGTATCCCGGAGGTGAGAAAAGGAAGAAAAGGGATACGCAGTGGTATCCCGAAGGTGAGAAAAAGAAGAAAAGGGATACGCAGTGATATCCCGGAGGTGAGAAAAAGAAGAAAAGGGATACGCAGTGGTATCCCGAAGGTGAGAAAAGGAAGAAAAGGGATACGCAGTGGTATCCCGAAGGTGAGAAAAGGAAGAAAAGGGATACGCAGTGGTATCCCGGAGGTGAGAAAAAGAAGAAAAGGGATACGCAGTGGCATCCCGAAGGTGAGAAAAGGAAGAAAAGGGATACGCAGTGGTATCCCG
>NZ_QUFR01000008.1:0-41131 GCF_003478575.1 Dorea sp. AF24-7LB | reverse complement strand
AGGTGAGAAAAGGAAGAAAAGGGATACGCAGTGGTATCCCGGAGGTGAGAAAAGGAAGAAAAGGGATACGAGGTGGTATCCCCACAATAAGAAGAAAGAGAAAAGGGACACGCTATGACAAATATAAAAGAAGAAGTACAGAAGAATATTAAAGAATTACAGCAGGTCAAGTTAGAATTAGAAGAAAAAATCAAGAATGAACCGGAAGGATCTCTTCGAATAAGCAGGTCGTCAGCAGGGAAACCTAGATATTATCATAAATATATGAATAAGGATAATGAAACAGTGGATTCTTTTACAGGCGATGAACAATTGGTACAGAAGCTGGTGGAAAAGTCATACTATCATAAGATGTTATCCTGTGTGGAAAAAGAATTACAAGCGTTGAAAAACTTTGAAAAATATTACTTTCCTGAAAAAAAGACAGATATTTACAGACAACTGTCACCTGAAAGAAAATCCTTTGTTGATGCAATTTATCTGCCAGAAGAATTACGTGCAGAACAATGGGAAAAGCAGCAGTGGAAAAATATGACAAGTTCACTGATGGATTACGATTTGAGACAGACAGAGGAGAAATTGTTCGCTCAAAATCAGAAATCATTATTGCCAATATGCTGAACAAGAAAGCAGATAATCTAAGTTATCGTTATGAAGCAGAGTTGTATCTAAAGAAAGCAAATAGAATTGTACATCCGGATTTTACAATTCTGAATAAGAAAAGTGGAAAGATATATTACTGGGAACATATTGGAATGTTGGGAAACCAAATATATTCGAATGACTTTGTTAGAAAGGCAAATGACTATATAGAAGATGGGATTATACCCGGAAAACAGTTGATTCTTACTTATGAAACAAAGGACGAACCATTAAACATACAAGTGGTGAAAATACTGGTAGAAGAAATTGTGAAGAGTTGAATTCTTAAATGGTTATATACCAAAGAAATTATTGATCGGCGCAGAGTGATATATATGATATAATTCTTTTGGGTGAAAAATTGTAAAGGAAAGATTTATCTCAGTCGAAAAGACTCCCACATCTTTCAGGTGGTGAGTAATAACAAATTTGTCTCAGTGGGAGTCCAATCTCCGACTGAGATAAACGCTCCGCGAGGATGCGTAGTGATGCTGTACTGAATTTGTCAGCTTATGCTGACCAGAATCACGCGCCAAGCCTCGCAGCTGCTCGACTTGAATAGTTCCCTTTGATGTTAGACAAAAATCATACATGATATCAGTTGGAGAAATATATTGCAAATAAATAATAATGTGTCATAATATGTCGGAGTGATTGGTTATGATGATTATACTGAAATAACGGAATAGTTTGCAAAAGAATTGAGGTGTGTCAGGTGGAGAAAGAAATTAAATTAGATCGAGTGATGGAACTTTTTTTTCGAGCAATGAAGGGCGAATCACTGTCTGTTCAACAGTTAAGGAAGATGAATGGTATTATTATTACATCAAAGAAGAATTTACAGATAAAGTCATAAAAGCTAGAGAAGACGTTATAGATGCACCGTTTAATGGTGGCAGAATTTCGCCAGCAGAGTAGCTTAGAAGTTGTGAGTTTCAGAATCCTGCGTGGTATTTTGGAAGAAATGTCGTAAGTAAAACTGTAAAAGTTCTTGATAATTCAGTATTTGGATTCAAAGAATTAGCAGGATGTAAGATATTTTTAAAAGAACACCAGCTCAGAACAATTATGTGTTATTTACAAGAAAAAAACTGTAGAGTGATGTTAGCAGATGAAGTTGGTATGGGTAAAACTATTGAGGCTGCCTCTGTTTTAAAAGTTTATACAATGCATAATTCAAGACCAATATATGATGAGTTAGTAAAAAATAGATGGAAATAAGAATACCGCTGAATATGAGGTTAATGACTGATATTCAGCGGTGTTTTGCAAAATGACAATTACAAAATATGAGGTTGAAATTGCTTATTCTATTGCAGAATAATATCTAAACAGATTGACATTCCCCGCAAAATTAGGCACAATAGAAAGCAGACGATATCGTTTGCTTACATGCAAAACGGGTATAAGAATAAAAAAACAAGGAGGATAATATTATGCCACATATCGATGTTAAAATGTTTCCGGGAAGAAATGATGAAATTAAGAAGAATCTTGCAGAGAAGTTATTAAAGACTGCAGCAGAGGAACTTCAGATTCCGGCAGAGAACCTGTCAGTTTCGGTAGAGGATGTAGATCCGAAGAAATGGAATGAAGAAGTCGGTGCAGCAACACCGGATGACAAAATTTATGCCGGAAAGATGTTCCGTGCAGAGTAATGCACGGATTAGGGAATGAGGTATGAATAAGAGAGAGTCGTTTAGCAGTAGGTGGGGATTTATCTGCGCCTGCATTGGCTCTGCCGTAGGAATGGGCAATATCTGGATGTTTCCGACCAGAGTGTCGCTGTACGGTGGAGGATCTTTCCTGATTCCGTATTTTCTGTTTGTGATTTTGATCGGTTCTACCGGCGTGATCGGTGAGATGAGTTTTGGAAGGGCTGCAAAGTCCGGACCGATCGATGCATTTGGAATCGCATGTGAGAAAAGAGGAAGAAGGAAGAGCGGAGAAGCACTGGGAATGATCCCGGTGATCGGATCTCTTGCTATGGCAATCGGATATACGGTTGTTATGGGCTGGATTTTGAAATACGCTGTAGGAACATTTACCGGAGCAACGTTAGAGCCGGAAAATGTAGAGGCATTTGGTGCAAAGTTTGGACAGATGGCATCTGCATTTGGAAATAATTTATGGCAGATCGTTGCACTGGCTGCATGTATGCTGATTCTGATGCTTGGTGTCGGAAGTGGAATTGAAAAAGCAAACAAAGTTATGATGCCAATATTCTTCGCATTGTTTGTGATACTTGGGATTTATGTAGCATTTCAGCCGGGGGCATCAGCCGGATATCATTACATATTCCGGATCGATCCAAAAGCATTCAGTGATCCGGCAACATGGATCTTTGCATTGGGACAGGCGTTCTTTTCCCTGTCTGTAGCAGGAAACGGAACGTTGATCTATGGATCGTATCTGTCAGATGAAGAAGACATTCCGGCATCTGCGGGAAGAGTAGCATTCTTTGATACGATTGCGGCAATTCTTGCGGCGTTGGTGATCATTCCGGCGATGGCAACAACAGGTGCACAGCTGAATCAGGGCGGACCGGGACTTTTATTTATTTTCCTGCCGAATCTGATTAAGACCATGCCGGGCGGGCCGGTGATCGCAATTATTTTCTTCGTGGCAGTATTGCTTGCAGGTATGACATCGCTGATCAATCTCTACGAAGCACCGATTGCTACCGTGCAGGAGAAACTGCATTTGTCACGTGTTCCGGCATGCGGTGTGATCGCAGTGGTCGGTGTGATTGTTTCGCTGGTAATCCAGGGAATTGTGTCACAGTGGATGGACGTTTTATCCGTATATATCTGTCCGCTCGGAGCAGGACTTGCAGGCATCATGTTCTTCTGGGTATGCGGTAAGAAATATGTAGAAGCCCAGGTGAACCTTGGAAGAGAGAAGGACTATCGCGCTTCTTTCTATACAATTTGTAAATATGTATATGTACCGGTGTGTTTCATTGTGTTGATTCTTGGAATTGCACTTGGAGGTATCGGATAAGAAGAAAAGGTCTGTGAAAATATATATTTTCACAGACCTTTTCCTATGCCATAGGAAATTACTCCGTAATGTTCCTGTGACATAGAAAGCTTTCCGGGAAAGATTGTGCCGAGACACAATCTTTATACTTGACAAAAAAGTTAGTGTGAACTAACATGAAAATGAGAAACAAAATCAAAATCCTGGGAGGAATGAGATGTTTTTAAAAATAGAGGGAATAAAAAAATCTTTTGGTTCCGGGGAGAACCGGGTAGAAGTATTAAAAGGATTGAATCTGGAGATTGAGAGAGGCGAATTCTGTGTGCTTTTAGGACCGTCCGGTTCTGGAAAGTCCACACTTCTTAATATTATCGGAGGAATCGACGGAGCAGATGACGGAAGCATCACAATTGAAGGTGAACGTTTGGAAGATATGTCGGAGAAACGATTATCGCTGTACCGCAGAAAGCACCTTGGATACATTTTCCAGATGTATAATCTGATCCCGAATCTGACTGTGCGGGAAAATATTGAAGTAGGAGCGTACTTAAGCGATCAGCCGCTTCCGGTGGATGATCTTTTAAATATACTAGGACTGACAGAACACCAGAGGAAATTGCCGAATCAGTTATCCGGCGGACAGCAGCAGCGTACCGCGATTGGTCGTGCCATTGTAAAAAATCCGGATATCCTGCTCTGTGATGAGCCGACCGGAGCTTTGGATTATCATACGTCAAAGGAGATATTGAAACTGATTGAGAAGGTGAATCTGAAATACGGAAATACCATTATCATGGTAACACACAATGATGCGATCAAGGATATGGCAGACCGTGTTGTAAAATTAAAAGATGGTGGTATCCGGAGCAATATATTAAATAAGAATAAGATTCCGGCAGCAGAACTGGAATGGTAAGGAGGACGAACAGATGAAGAGTCCTTTGCGTAAAAGACTCCCACGGGAATTAAAGGGAGAGTTTGGAAAATACCTGGTTGTATTCCTTCTGATGGTAGCTACGATCGGATTTGTATCCGGCTTCCTTGTAGCAGATGGAAGTATGCTGAAAGCATATAATGAAGGATTCGCCAAATATAATATTGAAAATGGAAATTTCCGTGTCAAAGAAAAGATTTACCCGGCACAGAAAGAAGAAATAGAAAAAAATGACATAAAGCTTTATGAAAATTATTATATCGAGCAGACAATGTCCAACAAAAGCACCATACGTTTCTTCAAAAATCGGAAACAGGTCAACAAAGTTTGTCTTATGAAAGGAAGTCTTCCAAAGAAGGCGGACGAGATGGCAATCGACCGTATGTATGCGGATAACAATAAGCTCACTGTTGGCGATACAATGAAGAGTAAAGGCAAGATATGGAAGATTACGGGGTTGGTGGCACTTTCTGATTATAGCTGCCTGTTCCAGAATAACAGTGATACGATGTTTGATGCAGTGAAATTCGGTGTTGCGATAGTGACGGATAAAGGATTTCAGACATTGGATAAAAAGGCATGTCAATACAACTATTCATGGACTTACAACAAGGAACCAGAGAATGAGAAATTGGAAAAAGAGGTAGCGGAAGACCTGATGGAAAACATTGGAAAAGAAGTTACGCTGGAGAGCTTCGTTCCAAGATATCAGAATCAGGCGATCAATTTCACCGGAGAGGACATGGGAAGTGACCGTGCGATGATCATCGTACTTCTCTACATGGTTATTGTGATCATGGCATTTGTATTTGGCGTGACGATCAGCAATACGATACGAAATGAAGCAGCTGTCATCGGAACGCTCAGGGCATCCGGCTACACAAGAAAAGAACTGATACATCATTATATGGTTCTTCCGATATGCGTGACGCTGGCTGGCGCACTGATTGGAAATATACTTGGATATACGGTGCTGAAAAATGTATGTGCAGGGATGTATTACGGCAGTTACAGTCTGCCGACTTATGTAACTGTATGGAACGGAGAAGCATTTCTGCTGACAACGGTTGTGCCGGTGTTGATCATGTTGCTGATTAATTATATGGTATTGCATCACAAATTAAAATTATCTCCGTTACAGTTTTTAAGAAGAGATCTGTCTGGTAAAAAGAAGAAAAAGGCGATGTATTTAAGCCCGAAAACAAGCATTTTCCATCGCTTCAGGCTGCGAATTATTTTCCAGAACAAGAGTAATTATCTGGTATTATTTACAGGTATATTATTTGCAAATCTTCTGTTGTTCTTCGGACTGCTGCTTCCGTCAGTACTGAGTCATTATCAGGTGGAGATCCAGAACGGGCTTCTGGCAAAATATCAGTATCTGTTAGAAGCGCCGGTGTCAGCGGCAAGTGGAAATGAACTGGACAGACTGATTTCCATGCTGGAGTTTTCAGCTGGAACAAAGACGGACAATCCGGATGCGGAAGAATTCAGTGCTTACAGTCTGGATACACTCCCGGGGAAATATAAAACAGAAGAAATCATGCTTTATGGTGTGGATCCGGACAGTGACTATGTGAAAGTTGACACGAAAGATGGCGTTTATATTTCAAGCGCCTATGCGGATAAATTCCGGATTAAAAAAGGTGACATGATCAAGTTAAAAGAGAAATACGAAAAAGATACTTATTCTTTTAAAGTAAAAGGAATCTACCAATACAGCGGTGCACTCTGTGTTTTTATGGATCAGCAGAAGCTGAATAAAACATTTGATCTGGGAACCGATTATTACAGTGGTTATTTTTCAAAAACAAAGATTACGGATATTGATGAAAAATATATCGGTTCTGTCATTGATTTGAGTGCACTTACAAAAGTATCCAGACAATTGGATGTGTCGATGGGAAATATGATGGGACTGGTCAACGGATTTGCAGTTGCAATTTTCCTTGTACTCATTTATCTGCTGTCCAAGATCATTATAGAGAAAAATGCACAGTCGATATCTATGGCGAAAATTCTTGGATACACAGATGGAGAGATTGGCAGGTTATATATATTATCAACATCGATCGTTGTAATACTTTGTCTTTTGTTCAGTTTTCCGATAGAAGAAACATTTATGAAAATAATCTTCCGGGAGATGATGCTAGCCAGCATTTCCGGCTGGATCACACTGTGGATAGATCCGATGATTTATGTAGAAATGTTCGTAATCGGAGCAGTAACTTATGCAGTAGTTGCAGCGCTGGAATACAGAAAGATTCAGAAGGTTCCGATGGATGAAGCATTAAAAAATGTAGAATAAGGTTTGAATCAGAAAATATTTGTAGTATAATAGAACCATCATAGTGCAGTGGGAGGAAAACACGAAAGTATGACCGGTTCTGAAAGAAGAGATAAGATAATTGCCACAATGCAGGAAAACAGGATGCCGGTTCCGGGGAAGGAACTGGCGTCCTTTTACAATGTAAGCCGTCAGGTGATCGTTCAGGATATTGCTCTGATGCGTGCAGCCGGATATGATATCATATCTACGAACAGAGGATATATTCTGAACAGTCCGAAGAGTGTAAAACGTATTTTTAAAGTGCAGCATACAGATGAACAGATGGAAGATGAGCTCTATTCAATTGTGGATCTGGGAGGCTGCGTGGAGACAGTTATTGTGAATCATAAAGTATATGGACGGATGGAGGCGAAGCTTCATATTACGTCTCGGAGACTTGCGTGGGAATTTTTGGAAGATATAAGGAGTGGCAAATCCAGTCCGCTTAAGAATATCACATCAAACTATCATTACCATGAGGTGCATGCAGATAGTGAAGAGACACTGGACATGATAGAAAATATGTTAAGAGAGAAAGGATATTTAGTTGAGGACTAAAGACATCGACAGATGTTGTACCTCAAGGGGAAGAGGGAAAATGAAATTTGAAGCAAAAAAAGATTTGAAGCGAATTGTAGTTGTATGTTTTGCGGCGTTGATGATGGCATTAAACATTAAGACGTTTGTGCGTGCCGGAGGACTGTATCCGGGCGGTGCGACAGGACTTACACTTCTTGTTCAGCGAAGTGCAAAACTGTTTTTCCATATTGCGATTCCATATACACTCGTCAATGTGCTGCTGAATGCAGTGCCGATCTATATCGGATTTCGCTTTATCGGTAAAAAGTTTACATTGTATTCCTGTCTGATGATCGTATTGACCAGTGTGCTGACAGATATGTTGCCGGGATATGCGATCACGTATGATACACTTTTGATCAGTATTTTTGGAGGAATGATCAATGGACTGGCAATCAGCCTGTGTCTTGCGGTCAATGCGACCAGTGGAGGAACTGACTTTATTGCAATTTATCTGTCAGATAAGAAAGGAATCGATTCCTGGAATATGGTTCTTGGACTGAATGTGATCATCCTTGCGGCAGCAGGTGTACTGTTCGGATGGGATAAAGCGCTGTATTCGATTATTTTCCAGTATGCGTCAACGCAGGTGCTTCATGAGCTGTATAAAAAATATCAGCAGAATACAGTGCTTGTTGTAACGAATCACGCAAGAGATGTTTATGAAGCAATTGCAAGAGTGTGCAATCACAGTGCTACGATCATGGAAGGTGAAGGATCTTATGAACACCGTGAACGTAAGGTCGTTTATTCTGTTATATCAAGCGCTGAGATCAAAAAGGTTATGAAAGCAATCAAAGAAGCCGATCCGCATGCTTTTGTCAATGTAATGAAGACAGAGCAGCTATCCGGACGTTTCTACCAGAAACCGACAGATTAAGACAGAGGTATGAGAAATGTGTCGAAGGAAAAATTTGCAATTATGACTGGCTATGGTATAATAGTTGCGACCAAAAAATTGGTGTAGCGATGTAAGGAGGAATACCATGGCTAGAAAACGAGTAATAAAGAAAAAAGAAGCAATGAAAGCGGCAATAGAAAAAGCGCAGCTTACAGAGGAGAAGAAGACACAGTCTGCAGAAGAAAAAGTAGCAGAGAAAGTCAGCGATACTGCGAAAGAAATAAAGGCAACAGCAAAAACAGCAGCCAGAACAGCTGTAAAAGAGGCGAAAGCAGCTAAAGAGACTGTAAAAAAGACAGCAGCCAAAGAAGTGAAGGGAGCCAAAGAAGCAGTGAAGAAGACTGCTGCAAAGAGACCATCTAAGAAGGATATGAAAGTCCGTACATTTGTGGAATATTATGGCAAGCAGGTCGAGGAAAAAGAAATGATCGCCAGAGTCAAGAAGGCGTGGACGAAAAAGGGAAAGAGAGTCGGGGAGATTAAGACACTGGAACTATATGTCAAACCGGAAGAAGGCGCTGTTTATTATGTAATCAACAGTGAGGAGACCGGCGCAGTAGAATATTAAATTGTGAAAGACAGGGGATTAGAAGATAAGGGACAAAAGGAGAGACGAATATGGATGAAATAAAGACATTATTAGAGAACGTTTTAAGTAAAACATCCGATATGAAACAGGCATTTATCGATCTTGCACCGAACAGCCGGATGAATATGGGAATTATTGGTGCAATGATCATTGTTGGAGTGCTGCTTGCACTGTTTGGACTGAAACTGGTAAAATTATTTACGGCGCTTTGTGGCTTCGGCATTGGTGCAGCAATCGGAGCCGGAGTTGTACAGGTTATGCATCCGTCTCAGATGACAGGGATGATTATTCTGTTTGGCTGTGCTGTCGTTATGGCTGTGCTTGCGTTTTTCCTACATAAACTGGGTATATTTATCACGGTGTTTATAGTATCTATGGCGATTGCGGTGACGGCGAATATGCCACACAGTTTACTGATCGCCGGAATTTATGTCGTGGTATCTCTGATACTTGCAATACTTGCGGTGATTTTCACGGAACCACTGATGATCGTTGTAACAGCATTTGCCGGCGGAATGAGTGTTGGAACAGCAGTTGTAATGCTTGTGGATCTTCCGTTTGCAGGAGTGGCAAGACTGGTGATCGGTGTTGTTGTTGCAATTATCGGCATGATTGTACAGTTTATGATGCAGTCAAGAAAACTTGGCAAAAAAGAGAAGAAATTCTCAGAAAAAATAAAAGAACAGGATTCTGTGGAGTCAGAAGTTGAGAAAGCAAGAATGATACTGGATGATTTTGATGATGATACGGATGAAGATGATGAGTAAGTAGTCCGTTTTATGAGACACCTCTTCTGCTATAGTATTGAATTATAGAAGGAGAGGTGCTTTTTATGAGAAGAATTATAAGGAGATTTTTACAAAACAGCAAGATGATAACAGGCGTGCTTGTTCAGATGATGGCAGCTTTTTTATTTGGTTTCACAGCAGTTGAGCTGCCGAACTATCTATATTTTCTGATCTGGTGTACAGGTCTTATTCTCTGCTGTAGTGTGACAGGAACGAAAGAATCAAAAAAAGCGTTTTGAGGGAAATACAGGCAGAAGTCCGGATCAGTTGTATTTTGCATGATATGTGATATAATAAAATCAAGTTCATGCAAAGGAGGCTTGTTTATGAAGCTGGATATGCATTGTCATGTGAAGGAAGGTTCTGTTGACAGCAGAGTGAGTCTGGACGAATATATTACAAAACTGAAAGCACACGGATTTGACGGAATGTTGATCACCGACCATGATACGTATAAAGGATACAGATACTGGAAGAACGAGATGAAAGGCAAGGTGTACGAAGATTTTGTTGTACTCAAAGGCATCGAGTATGACACCTGTGATGCAGGACATATCATCTGCATTATGCCGGAAGGTGTGAAGATGCGTTTGCTTGAGATGCGTGGAATGCCAGTGGCTATGCTGATCGATTTTGTGCATAGGCATGGCGGAATTTTAGGACCGGCACATCCGTGTGGCGAGAAATATATGAGCTTTACGAATACAAAGAGATATTATCGTTCACCGGAGATTATCAAGCGTTTTGATTTTATTGAAGCATTTAACGCCTGCGAACCGGAAGCATCGAATGAAGGTGCAAGGAAGCTGGCGCAGAAGTATAAGAAACCGGGGATTGGAGGAAGTGATTCTCATAAGCTGAATTGTGTTTCCATGGGATATACGATTCTTCCGGAGCGTGTCACCTGTGAAACAGAGTTGATTGCACTGATACGGAAGAAAGTACCGATAGAAGCAGGAGGAAAACTGTACGATAAGACAACGAAAGACAGAATTGGAAAAGCAAGCAAGCTTTTGGCATATTCATTCTGGTTTTATAACAAAGGCGGCGAATTGCTGAAGAGAAGAAAGAGACGGAAAAAAGGTAAGATTGAAAATCCAATGGATCCGATCGATCCAATCGAGATTCAATATTTAAAAGAGCATAATTCTTAGATATTTCTGAGAGAAAGAGAAAGGCACATATACAAGATTAAAGAATCCGTATATGTGCCTTTGCAACTGTAATACTATTAATGGAAAGCCTGTCAGTGCAGTATTTTAAATTTCAATCTTACGCAGACAAGATTAAAATAATAAAGAGCAGACGTGGTAAGCAATGCAGCTGCATGTCCATGCAGTAACTAATTGATAGAGAAGAATAGATATAGTAGATTTCCAACTGTTCAATTCTCTATGAATCGTTGCGATGGTAGCAGTGCATGGTACATAAAGCAAACAAAAAACCATAAGAGCGTATGCGTTTGCAGGACCGAATCCAAGAGTACCCAGAGTGGCAGACATGGTTGTCATGCCATGTGCGGTTGTAATATTCTGTATCCCGAAAAGGACACTGCAACTGGACACAACCACTTCTTTTGCGGCAATTCCGGCAATCAGTGCGACAATGATCTGCCAGTATCCAAGACCGACAGGCCGAAAGAGCGGGACGATTGCTTTCCCAATATAGGATCCGAAACTCAGACTGATATCTGTTACATATCCGGTCGGACCGAAATTTAAAATAATCCACATCAGAACAGATGCCAGGAAAATAACGGTTCCAGCTTTTGTCAGGTAGTCTTTGATCTTTTCCCATACATAAATTGCAATGGTGTGTGCATTTGGTGACTTGTATTCCGGAAGCTCGATCAACAGTGCATGATCGGCTTTTGAACCGTCTATACGTGAAAGGATGTAGGCGGTTGTGATCGCAATCAAAATTCCAAGTATGTACAAAGAGTAGCAGGCGAGCATTGCGTGTTCTCCAAAAAACATGGATGAGAACAGGACGTAAATCGGAAGTCTTGCACTGCAGGACATAAATGGTGTGATCAAAATTGTTTTGAACCGGTCTTTCGGATGCTCTAAAGCCCTGGATGCCATAACAGCGGGAACGGAACAGCCAAATCCCAGAAGTAATGGCAGAAAAGCTTTTCCGGACAGTCCGAGATGGCTCATAATATCATCCATTACAAAAGCAACTCTTGCCATATAGCCACTGTCCTCCAAAAACGCCAGTGCCAGGAAGAGAATAAAAATATTTGGCAAAAAAGTTAAGATCCCGCCTACACCGGAAATGATTCCGTCCGTGATGAGCGATGAAAGCATCGGGTGTACATGTAGTGCCTGTAAAAGGGCAGATGCACCGGATGTCAGGTAGTCTAATGCAATTTCAAAATATCCTTTCAGAAAATCACCAATTGTAAATGTCAGGAAAAATACAATTGCCATAATGCCAAGGAAGATTGGAAGTCCCAGAAACCGATTCGTCAGGTAAGAATCTATCTTATCTGTAGCTGCCTCTTTTTTTGATTTACCAACGAGGACTTCACCGATCACTTCTTCGATAAAATCATATTTCTGATTGATCATATCTTTTTCGTAGCTTCGCTCAATAATATCGGCGCAGTCAATTGGATGACGTTTGCGGATATCAGGATCGTTTTCGAGAAGTTTGATCGCATGCCAGCGTTTGTTTGTCATATCCGGATATTTTTTTGAAAGACGGCTGATCAGGAGATCAATTTTGTCTTCGATTTCATCGTTGTAAACCATTGCATATTCAGAATGGTGATCATGTCGGTGATGAGAAGACTTCCCGGTGTGATGATGAATCAACGGATCCTGAACATCAGGATCATTATGATGTGCTACAGCATGCATTAAGATAGATAGTCCGGTGCGTTTGCGTGCAGAAACCGGAATGACTGGTATGCCGAGCATTTCCGGAAGCCGGTGAAGATCTAATTCCAGCCCGCGTTCTTCAACGATATCCATCATATTGAGCGCCAGTACAACCGGCTTGCCAAGTTCAAGAAGCTGCAATGTTAAATAGAGATTGCGTTCAAGACTGGAAGCATCAATGACGTCTACAATGACATCTACTTCATCACTTAAAATACAGTCTCTGGATACGGTTTCTTCCATCGTATAAGATGAGAGACTGTAAATGCCGGGAAGATCGATCAGACGAAATTCCTGCCCTTTGTAAAAGGTTTTTCCTTCTTTCTTTTCAACAGTTACGCCGGGCCAGTTTGCAACTTTTAAATTCGCGCCTGTGTACGCATTAAAAAGCGTTGTCTTTCCGCAGTTTGGATTCCCGATGAATCCGACATTGATAATTTCGCTGTTGTTATTAGTCTGGTTATTTTTTTCTCTTGTGTCTGCAAGTCCCATGTCAGTTTTGCTCCTTTACTTCAATATGATTGGCAATTCTTTTTCCGAGAGCAAAACGTGTTCCGCGGAATTTCACAGTGAGTGAGCCTTTTTTCTGATTATTCATTATTGTGATAGTACTGCCTTCCGTAAGTCCCAAGGCTTCCAGACGGCGTTCCAGTTTTTCTTCCAGTTGAATGGAAACAACCTGATAGGAAGTATTACTGTTTCCCTGTTTTAATGTCATGTATGTATTCCTCTCTAATGTTAATGATAAATATTATCTATAATAATTCTTTTATAATATCATTTTTTAGAGAATATATCAATCTGAAAAGTATTGACAAATGTGTAAAACGTCTATATGATTAATACACTCGTCTTAAGAAGTTCTGATGATTCTTTATAATCAATATTCGTACGGGGAATCCCCCGACAGGGAAATGATCTTCCCGAATTTCACAAAACGAGAAATCATAAAAGGAAAGGAGGGCAGTTACAGTAACTGGTTTTAGCAATTTAATTTTACAATTGAAGAAGGAGTAGTGCTTATGAAAAAAAGAAATTTCCCATGGAGTCCTTTTGTGCGTTTTCTGGCGGTGCTTTGTCTGGTTTTCTGTTGCGTGCCGGCAGTAAAAAGTGAGGCGAAAGATGTGTCGCTGAGAAGAGGCGAAGAAGTATTTTATGAAGGGTATTCAACGTTTTACTATTATATTGACGGAACTCTTGGATATTGTCTGGAACCAAAACGAAGTTCTCCGCATGACGGAACCTATACGTCAAAACAATTGACGAATGACACGCTTTTAAGTAAAACACTGTATTATGCGTATGGCAATCCGGGGTATCAGAAGTATTTGAAACCTGTATTTGGAGAAAACTGGCAGGAGAAGAAAAAAGCTTACAGTCTGTCGCATTGTATTTTGTCCTATGTATATGACGAATGCAAAGATTCAAGTGATGCATTTCTGGGATTAAGTGACACAATGAAGCAGAAAGTGAAAAGCTGTACGGCGAAGATTAAGACATTTCCGAAAATACCGGATCCGGATATTGCTTTTTCAGAGAAGACATTGACGGCTGTTTATGATAAAAATGAAAAAGTGCAAAAGACAAAAACTATCACCTGCAAGGGCGATGAAGATAATTCAATTGTCCTGAAACTGCCTGCGGATGTAATACTGGTAAATGAAACAAAAGGGACAAAAAAGACAGGAAATGTGACGGTTTACGGCGGCGATCGTTTTTATTTGAAGTGTCCGGTGGGAAAATGGAATGCCCAGACGTGGAAAACAGGCAACATTTATGGGAAAAACAGACAGAATTGGAGAAGTCTGGTGATTAATACCGGAGCAGGCGGACAGCACCTGGGAGTCGGAGAACTGGTAAGTGCGGATAATATTCCAACCAGTCTTGCGGTGCAATGGATTGAAAAGCCGGAACTTAAAGTGGAAAAGAGCGCTGACCGGGAAGATAAAAAATATAAAGTTGGTGACAGGATTACATATACGGTTGATGTGACGCAGCAGATTGAGAAGGCGGTTGCCTCAGGTGTTACGATCACAGACCGGATTCTAACGGAAGGAGTGAGACTTCTTCCGGATTCTATTATTCTGTATGACAAAGATCAAAGCGTTGTATCTGACGCGGTTATTTCTGTAAAAGAGAACACATATACAATTGAAACAAAACATTTTCTGGAAAGTATTCATTCCGGTGACAAATACACAGTGACTTATCAGGTGGAAATTCTGGATGAGAAACTGATCGGAAAAGAGATTGAAAATGAAGTAATCGTCCGTGCCGATAATGCGGAAGATGTGGATGATACGGAAATCGTGACTGTGGAAGAATCGGAAAAACCAGAGAAACCAGAAAAACCGGAGAAACCGGAAAAACCGGCAGAAAAGAAGAAACCTGAGATTGTGAAAGTAGAGAAAAAGGCAGAAAAACCGTCAGTGAAGAAGAAAGAGATTGTAAAAACCGGAGACGAACAAGATTTGATACTTCTTACGGTCTTATGTATTCTTTCTTGCACTGTAATATTTACCTGTGGTAGAATAGCTCGTAAGACTAAGTAGAAGAATAGGAGGTTGTCGTGATGGGAATGACAATGACGCAGAAAATATTAGCTGCCCATGCAGGTCTTGATCATGTTGTGGCAGGACAGTTGATAGAAGCAAAGTTAGACGTAGTTATGGCAAATGATATTACCGGGCCAATGGCACTGCCGATTTTCAGACAGATGGCAGAGAAGGTATTTGACAAAGATAAGGTAGTACTTGTACCGGATCATTTTACGCCGAATAAAGATATTAAATCCGCAGAGAATTCAAAATCAATCCGCGAATTTGCAAAAGATCAAGGACTTTCCTGGTATTTTGAACAGGGAAAATCCGGTGTAGAGCATGCGATTCTTCCGGAAGCAGGTGTTGTAGCAGCAGGTGAATGTATTATCGGTGCAGATTCACATACCTGTACATATGGAGCACTGGGTGCATTTTCTACCGGTGTCGGAACAACGGATATTGCAACAGGTATGGCAACCGGAGAACTCTGGTTCAAAGTGCCAAGTGCATTAAAATTTGTCCTGAAAGGACAGCCGGGACCTTATGTGAGCGGTAAAGATATTATTATTCATATCATTGGTAAGATCGGTGTGGACGGAGCACTTTACAAATCTATGGAATTCACAGGTGAAGGAATTGCAGCTCTTTCCATGGATGATCGTTTTACAATGGCGAATATGGCGATTGAAGCAGGCGCAAAGAACGGAATCTTCCCGGTAGATGATCAGACAAAAGCTTATCTTAATGAGCATACGAAGAAAGCATATCAGGTCTATGAAGCGGATGAGGATGCAGAGTATGACGAAGTGATTGAGATCAATCTTTCCGAAGTACGTCCGACCGTTGCATTCCCACACCTTCCGGGTAATGCTAAGACAATCGATGAGATTGAAGCAATGGAACCGATCAAGATCGATCAGGTTGTAATCGGATCCTGTACAAATGGACGTATGGAAGACATGCGTAAGGCAGCAGCTATTTTAAAAGGACATAAAGTACATGAAGATGTGCGTGTAATGGTAATTCCGGCAACACAGAAAATCTACAAACAGTGTATCAAAGAAGGACTTCTTGATATTTTCGTAGATGCGGGCTGTGCCGTGAACACACCAAGCTGTGGACCGTGTATGGGCGGACATATGGGCGTTATGGCAGCAGGAGAGAAGTGTGTATCTACAACAAACCGTAATTTTGTAGGAAGAATGGGGCATGTAGATTCCTTGATTTATCTTGCATCGCCGGAAGTAGCAGCAGCAAGTGCGATCGCAGGATGTATTGCAAATCCGGAGAAAGTGGGTGACAGATAATGAAGGCATTAGGACATGTATTTAAATATGGAGACAACGTAGACACAGATGTAATCATTCCGGCAAGATACCTGAATTCATTTGACGCGCAGGAGCTGGCAAGTCATGCAATGGCAGACATTGATCCGGACTTTGTGAATAAAGTAAAACCGGGAGATCTGATCGTGGCAAATAAGAACTTCGGATGTGGCTCATCCAGAGAGCATGCACCGCTTTGTCTTAAGACTGCAGGAGTAAGCTGTGTGATTGCAGAGACATTTGCAAGAATTTTTTACCGTAATTCTATTAATATCGGACTGCCGATCATCGAATGTCCGGAAGCTGCAAGAGGAATCGAAGCAGGCGATGAAGTGGAAGTAGATTTCGACAGTGGTAAGATTTACAACCGTACAAAAGGAACAGAATTCCAGGGACAGCCATTCCCGGAATTCATGCAGAAACTGATTGCGGCAGGCGGTCTTGTAAAATATACAAACAGCAAGAAGAAATAATAGCAAGAAAGACCAAAGGAAAGGTGGAAATATGAGTCTACATTACAAAAGTACCCGGAATTCCGAGTTAAAGGTAACTGCATCTGAAGCAATTTTAAAAGGGCTTGCTCCGGATGGCGGTTTATTTGTACCTGAAGAGATTCCAAAACTGGATGTTTCTATGGAGCAGTTAAAAAGTATGAGCTATCAGGAGATTGCTTATGAAGTAATGAAGCTGTTTCTGGCCGATTTTACAGAGGGAGAACTGAAAGGGTGCATTGAGAAAGCATATGACAGCAAGTTTGATACGGAAGAGATTGCATCTTTGGTAAAGGTATCGGATACTTACTATCTGGAGTTATTCCACGGTGCAACCATCGCATTTAAAGATATGGCACTTTCCATTCTGCCACATCTCCTTACGACTTCTGCGAAGAAGAATCACGTAAAGAATAAGATCGTGATCCTGACAGCGACATCCGGAGATACCGGAAAAGCTGCAATGGCAGGATTTGCAGATGTGGAAGGGACACAGATCATCGTGTTCTATCCGAAGAACGGTGTCAGTAAAGTACAGGAACTTCAGATGGTAACGCAGAAGGGAAGCAATGTAGATGTTGTTGCGATCCACGGCAATTTTGACAATGCGCAGAGCGGTGTCAAAGCAATGTTTGAAAACAAAGAACTTGCAGAAGAACTTGCCGGCAAGGGATATCAGTTTTCATCAGCCAACTCTATTAATATCGGACGCCTGGTTCCGCAGGTTGTTTATTATGTATATGCATATGCAAAACTTCTGGAAAATGAAGAACTTGCGAACGGAGAAGAATTACAAGTTGTCGTTCCGACAGGTAATTTTGGAAATATTCTTGCAGCTTACTATGCAAAACAGATGGGTGTGCCGATTGGTAAACTGATCTGTGCATCGAATGAAAATAAAGTATTGTTTGATTTCTTCCAGACAGGAACTTATGATAAGAACCGTGAATTTGTGCTGACAACATCGCCATCTATGGATATCCTGATTTCCAGCAATCTGGAGCGTCTGATCTATGTAATTGCAGGCGAGGACAGCGATAAGACAAAAGAACTGATGGAAGCTTTGAAAAAAGATGGAACGTATACGGTTTCGGAAGATATGAAAGCAAAACTGTCTGATTTTGCTGCAGGATATGCCACAGAGGACGAGACGGCAGAGCAGATCCATGATGTCTATGATAAGACCGGTTATGTGATGGATACACATACAGCAGTTGCATCTTATGTATGCAGCCGGTATGAACAGTCAGAAAAGACAGGCAAGAAATATCTGATCGCGTCCACAGCAAGCCCGTACAAATTCGTGAAGAGCGTTATGACAGCAATTGATGCAAAATATGCAGAAGAAGATGAATTTGCACTGCTTCCGAAATTGCAGGAGCTTTCACAGGTCGATATGCCGCAGGCAATCAAAGACATTCTGGATGCAAATGTCCTGCATAATATCGAATGTGATGTAGATCAGATGGAAGAGACTGTAAAACAGATTCTGAACCGTTAGTCAAAAGAAGAGAAATACAGAAGATACGGAGGATAACGAAGAATGGAAGGTGTATTTGGAGTAATAGGTCTGGGACTCGGATTGTATTGCCTGTATGGATGTTACATGCTGAGATTCAAACATGAGATCAACCGGACGATCTTACTTCCGAAAAACGTGAATATTAAAAAGTGCAAAGATCTGGATGGATACTGTAAGGAGGCATTGCCGCCACTTTTAATACTTGGTATTGCAGCAACTTTATATGGTGCTTCCGATCTGTATAACACTTATATCGGAGAAGCGAAGACGGTATTTTATGTTTTCATGACCATTACGATCGTTGCGCTTGTGATTTACGCTGTAATGATTAAAAAAATCAATAATAAATATTTTAAAGCATAAGGAAATGCAAGATTGCGTATGCAATCTTGCATTTTTTAAATACCATAGACAAGGATTTAACGAAAAAAGGAAGATAAATGCATAAAAAATGTCTAAAACTTTCGAAAAAAGATTGTTAAAGTCTTGACTTTTTTTGGAATAAATGAGATAATAGGAGCAAATGTTGTCGTGCACAGACAGGACAATGTAAATAATGAAGAAAAGAGGTTAATGTAAAATGGCAAAAATCGATTTAAGCAAGTATGGAATTACAGGAACTACAGAGATTGTTTATAATCCTTCTTATGAGATGTTATTTGAAGAAGAAACAAAACCTGAACTTGAAGGTTATGAAAAAGGACAGGAGAGCGAACTCGGAGCAGTGAATGTAATGACAGGTATCTATACCGGTCGTTCGCCAAAAGATAAATATATCGTAATGGATGAAAATTCCAAAGATACGGTATGGTGGACCTCTGATGAGTATAAAAATGATAACCACCCGGCATCAGAAGAGACATGGAAAGCTGTAAAAGAGATTGCACAGAAAGAACTTTCCGACAAGAAACTTTATGTTGTAGATGCATTCTGCGGTGCAAACAAAGATACACGTATGGCAATCCGCTTTATCGTAGAAGTTGCATGGCAGGCACACTTTGTAACAAATATGTTTATCAAACCAACAGAAGAAGAACTGAAGGATTTTGAGCCGGACTTCGTTGTTTACAATGCGTCAAAAGCAAAAGTTGAGAACTACAAAGAATTAGGACTGAATTCTGAGACAGCAGTAGTATTCAACATCACAAGCCGTGAGCAGGTAATCATCAATACATGGTATGGTGGAGAGATGAAGAAAGGTATGTTCTCTATGATGAACTACTATCTGCCATTAAAAGGTATTGCATCTATGCACTGCTCAGCAAATACAGATATGAACGGAGAGAATACAGCAATCTTCTTCGGACTTTCCGGAACAGGTAAGACAACGCTTTCTACTGATCCGAAGAGACTTCTGATCGGTGATGACGAGCACGGATGGGATGATAATGGAGTATTTAACTTTGAAGGTGGATGTTACGCAAAAGTTATCAACCTGGATAAAGAGTCTGAGCCGGATATTTATAATGCAATCAAACGTAACGCACTTCTTGAAAATGTTACACTGGACAAAGATGGTAAGATTGATTTCGCAGATAAGAGCGTGACAGAGAATACGCGTGTATCTTATCCAATCGATCACATTGAGAAGATCGTACGTCCGATATCAGCAGCACCGGCAGCTAAGAATGTAATCTTCCTGTCAGCAGATGCATTTGGAGTACTTCCTCCGGTATCTGTATTAACTCCGGAGCAGACAGAATATTACTTCCTGTCAGGATTTACAGCAAAACTTGCAGGAACAGAGCGTGGAATCACAGAGCCTACACCGACATTCTCAGCTTGTTTCGGACAGGCATTCCTGGAGTTACATCCGACAAAATATGCTCACGAATTAGTTAAAAAGATGAAAGCTAACGGAGCAAAAGCATATCTTGTTAATACAGGATGGAATGGAACAGGAAAACGTATCTCTATCAAAGATACTCGTGGAATCATTGATGCAATCTTAAGCGGAGATATTAAGAATGCACCGACAAAGACAATTCCATACTTCAACTTCGAAGTTCCGACAGAGCTCCCGGGCGTTGATACAGGAATCCTTGATCCAAGAGATACTTATGTCGATGCAACAGAGTGGGAGACAAAGGCAAAAGACCTCGCAGGAAGATTTGTTAAGAACTTTGCTAAATATGAAGGTAACGAAGATGGTAAGGCACTTGTATCTGCCGGACCACAGTTATAAGAAAACAGTTGTAAAATAGAGATTATTGGAGTATAATAATCTCAGTTGGAAACCTGAAATGTTCGATAACTTCTGTTATTTTGAACCTACAATACTTTAAACGGGACTCTTATTATCTCTGTAATATGTCAAGCCCTCATTTATGCAGGGGAAGGCAGAAAAGCAGATGCGGACACCCACCTAGCGGATGGCTAGGAGTCAAAATACAGAAACCGGCATTTTGGGGAATACAGAAGATAAGGCAGATGCCGCAGAACGATTAGCGATAATCCGATGCGGCATCTTCTTTTTATCCATATGTGAACAAAAAAGAGCTGTTAATGCAGCGAAAAGTACAAGAAACGTGTGGCTTTACGAATGTTACGAATGTATATGGAGGGATTCAGTTGAAATGTCAGAAAAATAGAAAACATCAAAAGAGTATTCGTTTGTGTGGCTGTATTCTCATTGCCGCTTTTTTTATTGTGTTACTCAGTGGAAAACTGCCGGAAGTAGCGAGGAGAAGACAAGTACGTGAAAGTGACAGGCAGAAACAGACATACAACAATACATATGAAATAGATGTGTCAAAAAAACAGACGGATAATACGAAAATAGCGAAAAAGAATCCAAAGATCCGTGTTCTCCTGATGACAACAGGATATACCCGGGCGTTTCATACGGAAGTGAAAGTTTCGGGAAAAGAAGGCTTGATATTAAGAATAGGAGCGAAAAAAGTTTCCGTACCTGCCGGAAAAACTGTGACGATAAAAGCTTCAAATCGGCGACTGAAAAAACATACAATAAAAATTCGTGCAAGAAAAGGTACGGTACAGGTTAAGAGCATACGAAGAGGTTATGGAACGCCGTCTTACAGCGGGACACTGGAACTTAAGTCTGCCGGAAAGAAGATCGCACTGATCAATGAACTTACGGTAGAAGATTATCTCTGTGCGGTTGTTCCGAGCGAGATGCCGGTGTCATATAAACTGGAAGCATTAAAAGCGCAGGCTGTCTGCGCGAGAAGCTATGCTTACCGGCAGATGGAGAACTATGCTTATCCGAAATACCGGGCGCATGTCAATGACAGTACAGATTATCAGGTATATGGCAATTCAAAGCAGGCGGATTCTGCTGTGAAAGCGGTCAGGCAGACAGCCGGAGAAACTGCAAAGTATAAAGGGAAAATTGCAACAACATACTATTATTCGACATCTTCCGGAAGAACGACGACAACTGCAGCGTGGGGAAGCACTTCATCAGCAGCTACCGGCTATCTGAAATCCGTCAGAGTCAGTGGAAAAAATGGGGATTATGAGAAAAATCTTCCATGGTACCGGTGGACAGTGGACGTAACGGCAGCAAGATTGTCAACGATTCTTTGTAAAAATACCGGAAAAGATGTCGGAAGTATCCGCAAGATATATATTTCAAAAAGAGGTCCGGGAAAAGTAGCGCTGGAACTTAAAGTAAAGGGAGACAAAGGAAATCTGACTATAAAAACAGAGAATAAAATCCGGTCAGCGCTTGCGGGAGATTATGATATCCGGAAACAGGACGGAAGTAAAGTGAAGTTTCGAACATTGCTTCCAAGTGCGTTTATTACAATTACGAAAAAAAAGAGCCAGATCCACATCCGGGGAGGCGGATTCGGACATGGAATCGGAATGAGCCAGACAGGAGCCAATGAAATGGCAAAACAGGGGAAAACTTACAAAGAAATATTGAAACTGTTTTATTCTGACATTACGGTAGAAAATTAATAATATGAAGAAAAACATCTAAGAAAATGTCTGCCGGTACGATAAAAGACAGATAATCGTAGACAAAGCGCATGAAATCAGTTAAAATGGGGTGCGAATGTCAGGAGAGAACTATGAAGAAAATAAAAGAAATCAGTTCAAAAATAATACAGATAACAACAGACATATCCCATGATCATGTAGGTGCGTATGCTGCACAGTCGGCATACTTTTTTATGCTGTGTCTGATTCCGATCATTCTGCTTCTTCTGACACTGGTGCGTTATACACCAGTGACGAAAGCAGATGTTATGGCGGCAGTGATCCAGGTGTTCCCGTCATCTGTGGAGACACTGATCACATCGATCGTGAATCAGGTTTACAACCAGTCAATGAGCATCATCCCGATCACGGTAGTTGTAGCGCTCTGGTCAGCAGGAAAAGGTGTACTTGCGATGTCTTCCGGACTGAACTGCATTTACAAATGCCATGAGACACGTAACTATTTTTATCTCCGTCTGCGGGCAACGATCTATACAGTGATGTTCTTGATCGTGATCATATTCCTGCTGCTGTTGTCTGTGTTTGGTAATACAATAAATATATTTATCACAAATCATGTAACGATCATGAAACAGATTGCTGACTGGCTGATTAAAACGCGTACGATCATTACGCCTATCACATTGATGATATTCTTCCTTTTGATCTATAAGTTTCTGCCAAACCGCAGGACAAAATTAAAAAGACAGATTCCGGGTGCGGTATTTGCAGCAATTGGCTGGATGATCATATCCTGGATTTTTTCTGTGTATGTAGATGTATTTCAGGGATTTTCGGATATGTACGGAAGTCTGACAACAATCGTGTTGATCATGCTTTGGATGTATTTCTGTATGTATACGATTCTACTTGGCGGTGTAGTGAATGTGATGGTATCAGATGAGATTTTTGGAGAATAGAACTTGACATCTCCGGGCTGTATGATACAATAATGAAGTATTAGAACTCAATCTATTTTTGGAAAAAGCAATGACCGTGTAAGTAGAGAATTATTTTCCGACAGAGAGAGAAGATCGCAGGCTGGAAGTCTTCTTCGGTTCAGATAAGGATTGAATTTCCCACGTAAGCTGTTTCTTTGAAACGGAGATAATCTGTAAGTAAGAGAAAACGTAACCTGCACGTTACGCAGAAGATAAGTGCCTGCCGCAAGTAATATGCTGCAGGAATCAGGGTGGTACCACGGGTAGAACCTCGTCCCTAGGGGATGAAGTTCTTTTTTTATTGCCACAGCATCTGGATGAAGTTGCCGTCGGCAGGTTCTGCAGGTGTCTGAATATGGACAGATATATTGATGAAGAAAGGGAGAAAAGAGATGCAGGAGAAGCTTAAAGCCATCAGAGAAGAAGCATTAAAAGCAATCGAACAGGCAGATATGCCTGAAAAACTGAATGATGTCCGCGTAAAATTCCTTGGTAAAAAGGGAGAGCTGACAGCCGTATTAAAGAGTATGAAAGATGTTGCCAAAGAAGACAGACCGAAGGTTGGTCAGATGGTCAATGAGACAAGAGAAGCAATTGAGAAGATATTAGAGGAAAGCAAGAGCAAAATGGAGCGTGCGATCCGTGAAGAGAAGATGAAACAGGAAGTAATCGATGTAACACTGCCGTCCAAGAAGAATATGGTCGGACACAGACATCCGAACACGATTGCACTGGAAGAAGTAGAGAGAATTTTCGTTGGTATGGGATATGAAGTTGTAGAAGGACCGGAAGTAGAATACGATCTGTACAACTTTGAAAAACTGAATATTCCGGCAGATCATCCGGCAAAAGATGAGCAGGATACGTTCTATATTAATAAAGATATCGTACTTCGTACCCAGACATCGCCGGTACAGGCACGAGTAATGGAACAGGGAAAACTCCCAATCCGTATGATCGCACCGGGACGTGTATTCCGTTCTGACGAAGTAGATGCAACACATTCTCCTTCTTTCCATCAGATCGAAGGACTTGTTATTGACAAAAACATTTCTTTCGCAGACCTGAAAGGTACACTGGAAGTATTTGCAAAAGAGTTATTCGGACCAGAGACAAAGACGAAATTCCGTCCGCATCATTTTCCATTTACAGAGCCAAGTGCAGAAGTTGATGTTACCTGCTTCAAATGCGGCGGAAAAGGATGCCGTTTCTGTAAAGGATCCGGATGGATTGAGATTCTTGGCTGTGGTATGGTACATCCACATGTACTGGAAATGTGTGGAATTGATCCGGATGAATATACAGGATTTGCATTTGGTGTAGGTCTGGAACGTATTGCACTGTTAAAATACGAAATTGATGACATGAGACTGTTATATGAAAATGATATCCGATTTTTAAAACAGTTTTAAACGATAGATGAAGGACGCGAAAGGAGTAATAAGATGAATACATCATTATCATGGATAAAAGCATATGTTCCGGATCTTGACGTGACAGCACAGGAATATACCGATGCAATGACACTGACCGGAACAAAAGTAGAAGGATTTGAAAAGATGGATGCAGATCTGGACAAGATCGTAGTCGGACAGATTGATAAGATCGAGAAGCATCCGGATGCTGACAAGCTGATTATCTGTCAGGTAAATATCGGAACAGAATCCATTCAGATCGTAACGGGTGCACCGAATGTAAAAGAAGGTGACAAAGTACCGGTTGTTCTGGACGGCGGACGTGTTGCAGGCGGACATGAGCCGGGACAGAGAGTTGCCGGTGGAATCAAGATCAAAAAAGGAAAATTACGTGGAGTAGAGAGTAACGGTATGATGTGCTCGATCGAAGAGCTGGGATCAAACCGTGACATGTATCCGGATGCACCGGAATACGGAATCTATATTTTCCCGGAAGATACAGAAGTCGGAGCAGATGCCATTGAAGTACTGGGACTGCACGATGTTGTATTTGAATATGAGATCACATCAAACCGTGTAGACTGCTACAGTGTTGTTGGTATTGCAAGAGAGGCGGCAGCAACTTTCCACAAAGAATTTTGCCCGCCGGTTGTAACAACAACAGGAAATGACGAAGATGTCAATGATTACATCAAAGTTACTGTAAAAAATACAGACCTCTGCCCGAGATACTGTGCAAGAATTGTAAAGAATATCAAGATTGCACCGTCACCGGAATGGATGCAGAGAAGACTGGCTTCCGTAGGAATCCGTCCGATCAATAACCTCGTAGATATTACAAACTATGTAATGGAAGAATACGGACAGCCAATGCATGCTTATGATCTGGACACGATTGCCAATCATGAGATTATTGTCCGTACTGCAGAAGCAGATGAGAAATTTACAACACTGGATGGACAGGAAAGACAGATGGATGAAGACGTTCTGATGATTTGCGACGGCGAGAAATCTATCGGTATTGCCGGAATCATGGGTGGTGAGAACTCCATGATCACAGACAATGTAAAGACAATGCTTTTTGAAGCAGCATGTTTTGACGGAACAAACATCCGTAAATCAAGCAAGAGAGTCGGACTTCGTACAGATGCTTCCGGTAAATTCGAAAAAGGTCTGGATCCGAACAATGCACAGGCTGCAATCGACCGTGCATGCCAGCTCATTGAAGAGATGGGAGCCGGAGAAGTTGTCGGCGGTATGGTAGATGTATATGGAAAGAAGAAAGAGCCGGTACGTGTGCCATTTGATTCGGAAGCAATCAACAATCTGCTTGGAACAGAGATCGCAGAAGAAGATATGCTCGGATACTTCAAGAAGATTGATCTGGAATATGACAAAGAGAAGAGAGAAGTGATCGCTCCGACTTTCCGTCATGACCTGTTCCGCATGGCTGACCTTGCAGAAGAAGTTGCAAGATTCTATGGATATGATAATATCCCGACAACACTTCCGAGAGGAGAGGCAACAACAGGTAAATTATCATTCAAGCTGAGAGTGGAAGAGATTGCGCGTGATATCGCGGAGTTCTGTGGATTCAGCCAGGGAATGACTTATTCATTTGAAAGCCCGAAGGTATTTGATAAATTACTGTTGCCGGAGGATTCACCGCTTCGCCAAACAGTTGACATTGTGAATCCGCTGGGAGAAGATTACAGCGTAATGAGAACAACATCCTTAAATGGTATGCTGACTTCTCTTGCAACAAACTACAACAGAAGAAATAAAAATGTAAGATTATATGAGCTTGGTAATGTATATCTGCCAAAGGCTCTGCCACTTACAGAACTGCCGGAAGAGCGTATGCAGTTTACACTTGGAATGTATGGAGACGGAGATTTCTTCAGTATGAAAGGTGTTGTAGAAGAGTTCTTTGAAAAAGTAGGACTTCATAAAAAAGAAACTTACGATCCGAATGCCGGAAAGACATATCTGCATCCGGGACGTCAGGCAAATATCATTTATGATGGAACAGTTGTCGGATATTTAGGAGAAGTACATCCGGATGTTGCAGACAATTACGGAATCGGAACAAGAGCTTACATTGCTGTTATTGATATGCCGGAGATTGTGAAGAAGGCAACCTTTGACAGAAAATATACGGGAATTGCCAAATTCCCGGCAGTTACCAGAGATATTAGTATGGTAATGCCGAAAGAGATTCTTGTCGGACAGGTAGAAGAAGTCATCGAGAAGAAGGGTGGCGCTTATTTGGAGAGCTATGCACTGTTTGATATTTACGAAGGAGAACAGATTAAGAAAGGCTTTAAGTCCGTAGCATATTCTATCGTATTCCGTGCAAAGGATAAGACACTGGAAGAGGCAGAGATTACAAGTGCTATGAACAAGATTTTGGAAGGACTGGAAGCGCTTGGAATCGAACTTCGTAAATAAACAGTTCATTCACAGAAAGGAAAGGTAATTTCCAAAATGAAAAAGAAACAGATCATAGGCCTGCTTATAGCAGGTCTTCTGTTCGCTGTGATCGGAGTGATCAGTGTATTTGTAAATACAGCGGCAGAAAGTATTATAGGGGATGCAGCAGAAGAGATCCTTGCAGGTGGCAGTAATTTTGATCCACCGGATGACGATTACATTGCAGTTGTGAAAGTGCAGGGAACGATTCAGGAACAGGCATCAGACACGACAGATATTCTGAGCGGACAGAACAGTGGTTATCAGCATGATACGACAATGGAGTATCTGGATGAACTTATGGATGACGAAAATAATAAAGGAATTTTGCTTTATGTAGATTCGCCGGGTGGAGCAGTCTACGAATCGGAAGAATTGTATGACAAACTGATGGAATACAAGAAGATAACCAAACAGCCAATCTGGACTTATATGGCACATTATGCTGCTTCGGGAGGTTATATGGCTTCTGTATCATCAGATAAAATCTATGCAAATAAGAATACAGTGACCGGTTCCATCGGAGTTATTATGTCCGGTTATGACCTGACAGGCTTATACAAGAAACTGGGCATCCGCTATGTGAGTATTACGAGCGGTAAAAATAAAGATTCCAGCAGACTGACAAAAGAGCAGGTGAAGATATACCAGTCACAGGTAGATGAGTGTTACGAAGCGTTTGTATCCAAAGTAGCTGACGGAAGAAAAATATCCAAAGAACAGGTGAAAAAGCTGGCTGATGGAAGAACTTACACAGCAACGCAGGCAAAAAATAATGGTCTGATCGATAAAATCAGCAGTTATGATGAGATGCAGGATGAAATGAGTGACAAACTTAAGACGGATGAATTCTATGAGCCGGAGCGTAAGACGAGCCTGCTGGATGAACTATTTGCGAAAGCAGGAAGTCTGGTTCCAAAGTCAGAGGCACAGGTATTGAAAGAGACTGCCGAAGAATGTAAAAGCGGAGGACTGATGTATTATGCAGAGGGATTGCAATAGTGAAAATCTGGAATACGCAGGATTCTGGGTAAGGTTTGCTGCATATGTGCTGGATCATATGATTATCTTTTTTGGACTTATCGGAGTCCGTCTGGTATTGGCGCTTGCTTCATTTGTATTAGGGCTTCTTGAGATTAACATATTGAATACGAATGTTTTGTTTCAATATTCCTTAAAAGATGTTGCACTTTATATTTGTCAGGTGTTATATTTTATTATATGTACTTACGAAACCGGAACAACTTTTGGAAAGCGCGTATTCCATCTTAAGGTTGTAAGTGCAAAAGAAGAAAGATTAGGTCTGTTCGATATTGTGTACAGAGAGACCATAGGACGATTTCTGTGCCACGTATCGTTAGGATTTGGCTATCTGCTGGCAGGATTGGATCAGCAGAAATGTGGACTGCATGACAGACTCAGTGATACGAGAGTTGTATATGCAAAGAAAATAAAGGAGATTCATATAGAAAATGAAAACACAGGATTTTTATTATGATCTGCCGGAAGAATTGATTGCACAGGATCCGCTTGAGGATCGTTCCAGCTCCAGGCTGCTTGTCCTTGACAAGAAGTCTGGGGCTGTTTCCCATCATGTATTTAAAGAGATTATTGACTATCTGCATGAGGGAGACTGTCTGGTTATCAATGACACGAAGGTAATTCCGGCAAGGCTGATTGGTTCCAAAGTAGGAACAAATGCAAAGATTGAGATTTTATTATTAAAAAGAAAAAGCGACAACACCTGGGAGACACTTGTAAAACCGGGGAAAAAGGCAAAAGTCGGAGCGAAGATCAGCTTCGGTGACGGACTTTTGATCGGAGAAGTTGTAGATATTGTAGAGGAGGGAAATCGTCTGATCCGGTTTACTTATGACGGGATTTTTGAAGAGATCCTTGACCAGCTTGGCCAGATGCCGCTTCCTCCTTACATCACACATCAACTGGAGGATAAGAATCGTTATCAGACTGTTTATGCGAAGCATAACGGCTCGGCAGCAGCGCCGACAGCAGGACTGCATTTTACACCGGAGCTTCTGGAAGCGATTAAGAAGAAAGGCGTGGATATCGCAAGTGTGACATTGCATGTCGGGCTTGGAACTTTCCGACCGGTGAAGGTAGATGAGATCACAGAACATCATATGCATTCGGAATTTTTCCAGATTACAGAAGAAGCAGCACAGAAGATCAATCATGCAAAAGAAAACGGCGGAAGAGTAATTTGTGTCGGAACGACAAGTTGCCGTACGATCGAATCCGCGGCAGATGAAGACGGGCATTTAAAAGCATGTAGCGGCTGGACAGAGATTTTTATCTATCCGGGATATAAGTTCAAGGTTTTAGACTGCCTGATCACGAATTTCCATTTGCCGGAGTCTACGCTGGTAATGCTTGTATCAGCACTTGCCGGAAGAGAGCATGTCCTTGCGGCATATGAAGAGGCAGTGAAAGAGAGATATCGATTTTTTTCGTTTGGAGATGCGATGTTTATCCAGTAAAATGGATACATAAAGAAGGGAGAAAAGATGCAGCAGATAATAAGTGGCAAAAAGGGATCGAACCGAGTAGCGCTTTTCTGTACAGCAGGAGTTCTGATCGGATTATTCAGCCACCTTTATGAGAAAGATACATTTTTTATAACAAAAGGAATACTGGGGCTTCCATACAAGATCAGTGAAGCAATCTATCAGTTTATGATTGGAACAGATGCGGCAGACGCAGAAGAGACTCTGGCGAATCTGAATACGGATTTTTTTCCACACAGTCTGATTGCCACAGGGATGGCAAGATGGATCACACCTATGCTGATTGGTTTATTTCTGGTGGGGTCCTTTGCGTATTTTACAGGAGATAAGAAAATATTTACGTTGCAGAGATATACACACTTTCTTTATGGAAATATTATTGTGATCGCAATGCTGATCTGTCTGACTTATGGCATTAATAAAAAGGCAGTCAGTGATTGTGGAGAGCTGAAAGGCATCAATACATTTGTATTTCAGAGTTCCCAGATGATCAGTGAGGAATTTTCGGGAAAATCAGCGCAAACTTTGAAAGATAGTTTACAGAAAGGTCTGAAAAAGGATCCGAGAATCACAAGAAATTATGAGGATGAGATAGAAATCGGGCTTATTATGGGGAATAAGACAAGATTTACAGATGCTTATGTAAATCCGCAAAAATGTTATATTGTGATAAATGACATTACAATTTATCATGTAGATAAGAAATTTGCAAACTATGTAAAACAGTATAAGATATCCGGTGATATTCCGGAATTCCGGAAACTGTAGGAGAAAGTATGATACGAGAAAGAGAGAATAAAAAAGAGCAGATTACTTTTTTGACGCTTACATTTTTGGTTGTATATAGTTGTTCCTATCTGTTATCGGATACTTTTGGACGTTTTATGCTGAGATATGGAAATCCGTTTGTCAGTTCGGCAAATCAGCCGGTCATTTATATGAATCTTGCTTTCACGGTGTTGGTACTGACTCTGGTGATAACGATTCGGCTTCTTATTAAAAGAACAGATTTTAAGAAAACAGTATCAGCGCTGGCTGTAGGGGGATGCCTTACGGCTTTGATTGTTGCAGGATATTTTGTAAATTGTAATTTTACGGCATCTGCCATGGAAGACAGAGCGGTGCTGGATCATTTTTTCTATAAAACATCCGATGAAAAATTAAATGAAAAATACGATGAAAATGAAACGAAAGAGATCATCCGCTTATGTAAACAGTTAAAACCGGTTTCTGAAAACGAGCAGAGAAAGCTTGAGAAGAATTACCGGAAGAACGGAGAATCTTCGGATGTGGTGTCAATAACTGTTATTTATGAAGAGTCTTTTGGACAGAATCTGGATATCAATATTAACATAGACGGAAATAAGATTTATGTTGATAAAGGAACCGGACTTCATGACAAAGAAGTTGTCGTGTTTTTTAAGGACAATGGGTTGACAAAATATTTTCGGTAAAAGGATTGCTTTCTTCTCTGTTTTTTTGTATGCTTGATGAGGAGTTTTCAAAAAAGTGGGGATAAGAGTATGAACGAAAAAAAGAAAATATGCTGTACGTTTGAGAATGTGAAAGAAGTTGCAGTTATGTCGGTTGCCGTGGGGATCATTGCATCGGCTGTTTACTTTTTCCTGATTCCGAGCCAGACATCAATCAGCAGTGTATCGGCGCTGGCAATCATTCTTGCACATTATGTGTCGCTTCCGGTATCGAGTGTTACCATGATCCTGAATGTAGTTCTGCTGGTGATCGGATTTCTGACCTGTGGGAAAGAATTTGGCGCGAAGACAGTATATACCAGTATTTTACTGCCGCTTTATCTGGCAGTCTTTGAGAAAATTTTTCCGGATTTTCAGTCTCTGACAGAAAGTACGGAACTGGATGTGTTATGTTATATTTTAGTTGTAAGTATCGGACTCGGCATTTTGTTCAATATGAATGCATCTTCCGGTGGATTGGATATCGTAGCGAAGATGATGAACAAGTATCTGCATATTGAACTGGGAAAGGCAATGTCCATTTCCGGGATGTGTGTAGCGCTTTCTTCAGCGCTGATTTATGATAAGAAAGCAGTTGTTTTGAGTATACTGGGTACATACTTCAACGGAATTGTGCTGGATCATTTTATATTTGGACAGAATGTGAAACGTCGTGTTTGCATCATTACAAAATATGAACAGGAAGTGCGGGAGTTTATCCTGCATGAATTGCACAGTGGTGCGACATTCTATGAAGCAATCGGTGCATATAATATGGAAAAATACAGAGAAATCATTACAATTGTGGATAAAAACGAGTATCAGAAACTAATGAATTACATTATCCACAAAGATCCGGAAGCTTTTGTTACGGTTTACACAGTGGCAGATATGCGCTATCGACCGAAAGTCAGATCGTTTTAAAAGAGGCGGAAGAAAGGAAGAGGAAATAAAAAATGGAAAAGATGGACGTGCTGGAGATGTTAAGAGAAGCAGAAGATATATATGTCATATATTCGGCTTGTACGAATATGCCATTTGTCTACTGTGATCCGGAGACTTATGATGATGAAGTGATCCTATTTGACAGTGAAGAAGAAGCAAAAAAACAGGCAGACAGAATGTTGGATGCCAAAATTCCGGTAAGACTTGTAAATGTGAAGAAGGAACACAGACTGGAATTTTTCACAGGTCTGTTTCCGATGGGAGTAAACTGTATTCTGGTTTGTACCGGTGAAGAGAAAGTGCAGGTACAGTTAAATGATCTGGTTATAAGAACAGCAGAAGAGGATCTTCCGGAGGATGAACCGAGAATTGAGAATCCGGAACTTCACCTGACAGCGCTTTATTTTGTACAGGAGCTTCGCCGAAATCCGGAAGAGATGACAGAAGAGATGGATGCGTTGAATGAAGAGATGATGGCGCATTTCTATGAAGGAAAATATCTGGTTGCAGTACAGGAAGACAATCAGATTCCGGCACTTCGCAGAACAAGTGGAAAAGTATATCAGCCAATCTTTACAGATCTGATGGAATTTGTAAAGTTTGATAAGGAACAGAAATACAGAGCATTGATCATGGATGCAGAGACGGTAGCAAAGCAGCTCCCGGATGGGATGGAAGGTGTAGCGATCAATCCATTTGGAGTAAATGTGCTGCTTGATATTTCAAAATCTACAGCAAGTGAAGAAGAATAAATGATGATATAACCTACAGAACCTGCCATTGGCAGATTCTTTCGGATGCTATGGCAACAAAAAGGCGGACAGTAGAAACTGTCCGCCTTCGCTGTCTTAATCTCATTTTTCGTGTATTACTTTTAAATATCTAAAATCCAGTTACTTTATATAGTTAAAAGGTACATCTAAATTTCGATTAAATCTGGCTCTTAGAGCTTCGTTACGTTCACTGCCTGAGGTCCCTTGGCGCCTTCTGTTACATCAAACTCAACTTCCTGTCCTTCTTCAAGAGACTTGAAGCCTTCCATATTCAGTCCTGAGTAGTGTACGAAAACGTCTTTGCCGGATTCATCAGAGATGAAACCATAGCCTTTTTGGTTGTTAAACCATTTTACTGTACCTTTCATGATGATACCTCCATAAAATGAAAAATAATAGATCCAGTGTAATCTGATGTCAGCCAAGATTACACTCCGTTACTTTAACATGTTTTGATAAAGAAGTCAACAAAAACGAAAGGGCTTTTGGCGATTTTACACAAAAGCAACAGCGCGTTTCGACATTTGCCGGTATCCTTTCCTTGACGAAAGAGTATGGAACGTGTAAAGTATATTTAGGAGATTTTACGCAAATATTTCGAAGAAGTGAGGATATAATAGTATGATTACATTAACGGGGAAGAAAATTTCAGAAGGGATCGCAATCGGAAAGCTTTCTTTATATAAACGTGATATTAAAGAAATCAAACGGATTTATGTAAAAGATATTGAAAAAGAAGTTGCCCGTTTTCAAAAAGCCAAAGATAAGGCATTTATGGAACTGAAAGTGATGCATACTTCTTCTATCAAAGAAGTGGGAGAGGCGAATGCAGCTATTTTCGAAATGCAGCAGCAGATTTTAGAGGACGAGGAATTTGTCGGAAAGATTACGAATATCATTCTGGAAGAGAAGCTGAATGCAGAATTTGCAGTCTCCCATGCAGCTGAAGAACTGATCAAGAACGGACCGGAAGAAGATAAGAATTACCTGAAAGGGCATGATGCAGATATTCGCGATGTGGCGATCCGCCTGATCCGGATCCTGTCCAGAAGCTGGAAGGATCGTCTGCTTTCAGATGAACCATTTATTCTGGCTGCATCAGAGCTTTATCCAAGTGAGGCAATGCAGTTAGAGAAGTCCAAGGTACTTGGTTTTGTGACGCGTTATGGAACGATCAATTCCCATACGGCAGTGATTGCCCGTACAAAAGGAATCCCGGCAGTCATCGGACTGGGTGATGCGCTGAAGAAAGAGTACGATGGAAAGACGATCATCATTGACGGATTTGAAGGAAAGGTTTACATCGAGCCGGATTATACAACGATCACGCAGATGAAGAAGCGACAGGACGCTAACCATGAGAAGACGCGGAATCTGGAACGGCTGAAAGGAAAAGAGAATATTACACAGAGCGGTCAGAAAATTGATATCTGTGCGAATATCGGTAACAGAGAGGATATTGAGAATGTAATCCGAAGTGACGCCGGTGGAATCGGGCTGTTCAGAAGTGAGTTCCTGTATATGGAGAATGGTGGAAAGCTGCCAACAGAAGAGCAGCAGTTCCAGACATATAAGCTGGCAGCAGAATCAATGGGGATCAAGCGAGTTGTGATCCGTACAGCAGATCTTGGCGGAGAGAAGCAGGCGGCATGCTTTGAAATCGGACCGGAGAAGAATCCGTCCATGGGTTACCGTGGAATCAGAGTATCGCTGGAGAAAGAAGATATGTTTAAGACGCAGCTCCGTGCAATTTTAAGAGCTTCTGTATATGGTAATGTTGCAATTATGTTTCCAATGATCTCTACTGTGGAAGAAGTAAGAAGTGCAAAGCTTCTGTTAGAGAGAGCGAAAAAAGAGCTGAGTGCCGAGAAGACCGCTTATAATAAAGAAATCCAGGTCGGCGTAATGATAGAGACACCGGCGGCAGTCATGATTAGCGGAGAACTTGCAAGAGAGGTTGATTTCTTCAGTATCGGAACGAATGATCTGCTGCAATTCACACTCGGAATGGATCGTGAGAATGAGCGGATGGAGAAATATTTTGATCCGCACCATCCGGCGATACTTAAGATGCTGCGTATTGTAGCTAATAACGTTCATCTGGAAGAAAAGCCAATCAGTATCTGCGGAGATATGGCGGCAGATCTGTCATTGACAGAATTTTTCCTGCAGATTGGCATTGATGAATTATCAGTAGCACCGGGGCAGGTACTGGCGCTTCGTAAGAAGATCCGCGAGATCCAGTAGTTTATGATTGCCAGGAGTGTTGCAGTTAAAAATATATAGATGTTATAAAAGGATTTTTGTTTTTTGTGCAGTTTGTACGAAGATAAAGGTCCTTTTTTGATGATTATTTTTGATTGAAAATGATTGACTTTGACTGAAAATGATTGTAGTATAAACATAAAGATGAATGAAAGTGATTGAAAATGAAAGGATGAAGGGAATGCTTGCAGAAGAAAGATATAGCGAAATCCTTCGTGTTGTAAATGAAGAACATGCGGTTACAGTCCAGGAACTGACAGAACTTCTGGACACTTCGGAATCTACAATACGAAGAGATCTGACAACACTTCATAAACGGGGCGAGCTGGTGAAAGTACATGGTGGCGCAACCGCAGTAGAATCTGGATATACAACAAAGGATGCGGCGTTGTCTGTACGAAGAGACCTGAACCGTGAAGTAAAGCAGAAAATTGGCAAATATGCGGCGACACTTGTTCAGGCAGATGATTTTGTATATCTGGATGCCGGAAGTAGCGTGGATATAATGATTGATTATCTGACACAGGCAGATGCAGTCTATGTAACGAATTCCATTGGCCATGCACAAAAGCTGCTGCAGAAAGGCTTTCGTGTCATTCTGATCGGTGGAGAGCTGAAAGCGATAACAGAAGCAATCGTCGGAGCCGATGCCATTTCCGGACTTCGTAAATATAATTTTACGAAAGGTTTCTTCGGAACAAACGGTGTACATCCGGATGCAGGATATACCACACCGGATATTGCTGAAGCAATGGTAAAAGAAAAAGCAATGGAGCAGTGCCGTGAATGTTTTGTTCTTGCGGACGCGACGAAGATCAATCAGATCTCATCGGTTACTTTTTCTGCATTTGAAGACGCAAAGCTGCTCACAATAGGAATAGCAGATGAAAAATATAAAAAATATAAAAATGTTATGGAGGTTGAGGCATGATTTACACAGTTACTTTTAACCCCTCTCTGGATTATGTGATCCAGGTGGATAAGCTTGTGCCGGGTGAGATCAACCGGACAACACATGAGGCTGTTTATCCGGGGGGCAAAGGAAATAATGTTTCCGTAATCCTGTCGAATCTGGGACACTCCAGTAAAGCGCTTGGCTTTACCGCTGGTTTTACAGGAGAGGCATTAGAAAATATGCTGAAGGAATTTGGATGTGATACTGCATTTATAAGACTCCCGGAAGGTTCCACAAGAATCAATGTGAAGATTAATGCAGGCGAAGAGACAGAGATCAACGGACAGGGGCCGGTGATCACAGAAGAAGCACAGCAGGCATTATTTGAACAGTTGGATGCATTAAAAAAAGAAGATATACTCGTACTTGCAGGAAGTATTCCGAATACACTTCCGTCTGATATTTATGAACGGATTCTGGAACATTTACAGGGAAGAGGAATTCATTTTGTTGTGGATGCGACGAAGGAACTTCTCCTGAAAGTATTAAAGTATCATCCGTTCCTGATCAAGCCAAACAATCATGAACTTGGCGAAATGTTCGGAGTGACATTAAAGACCAGGGACGAGATTGTGACTTATGCGAAGAAACTGCAGGAGATGGGAGCGAAAAATGTACTCGTATCCATGGCAGGTGACGGCGCCATTCTCTTGACAGAAGATGGCATTATATATAAAGCAAAACCACCAAAAGGAAAAGTTCTGAACTCAGTGGGAGCAGGAGATTCTATGGTGGCAGGATTTCTGACCGGATATTTGAATACCGGAGAATATGAAAAAGCATTCCGGCTTGGTGTTGTGACTGGAAGTGCGACAGCTTTTCAATACTGGCTGGCGACAAAAGAAGATATCGTTGCATTGATGGAAGATAAACCAGAAACTTATGGATTATAGGAGGAAGAAAGATGAAGATCGTAGACTTGCTGAAAAAAGAAAGTATTGATCTGAACGGAACTGTCTCAGATAAGAAAGAGACGATTGAGAAAATGGTTTCTCTGATGGCTGCCGGAGGAAACATCACAGATGTGGAGCGTTATAAGGAAGGAGTTTTCTTAAGAGAAGAAGAAGGAACAACTGGTATCGGTGAAGGAATTGCGATTCCGCATGCGAAGACAGATGCAGTAGCGAAGCCCGGACTTGCAGCAATGGTTGTAAAAGATGGTGTGGATTATGATTCGCTGGACGGAGAACCGGTACATCTTATTTTCCTGATCGCGGCACCGAACACAGAAGATAATGTACATCTGGAAGTACTGAGTCGTCTGTCCATGCTTTTGATGGATGATGACTTCCGCGCGAATCTGCAGAGTGCAGAGTCAGTAGAGGAATTTCTTGGATATATTGATGCAGCAGAAAAAGCAAAATTTCCGGATGAAGCAGAACAGGAAGAAAAGCGGGAAGAAAAACCGGCAGAAAAAACAGGCTACCAGATCCTTGCAGTTACGGCATGTCCGACTGGAATCGCACACACATACATGGCAGCGGAGAGTCTGGAAAATAAAGCAAAAGAGATGGGTTATACGATCAAAGTTGAGACAAATGGTTCCGGTGGAGATAAGAACGTGCTGACTGCAGAAGAAATCGCAGCATGTGACTGTATCATCATTGCAGCAGATAAAGATGTCAGAATGGCAAGATTCGATGGTAAACCGGTGATCATGACGAAGGTAGCAAACGGAATCAGCAAAGCAGAAGAGCTTATCACAAAGGCAATGAGTGGCGAAGTTCCGGTTTATCACAACAAAGGTGGCGAAGAAGCTTCCATGAGCAGTGAAGGTGAGAGCCTTGGACGTAAGATCTACAAGAGTTTGATGAATGGTGTATCCCATATGCTTCCGTTCGTCATCGGCGGCGGTATTCTGATCGCGCTTTCTTTCCTGGTAGATGCCGGAAACGCCGGAACAGATACTTTTGGTAACGGGACCCCATTGGCACATTTCCTGAATACAGTAGGAAATACATCCTTTGGAATGATGTTCCCGGTACTTGCGGGATATATCGCAATGGCGATCGGAGACAGACCGGCACTAATGCCTGGTATTGTCGGTGGTCTGCTCGCAAAAGCAGGAACCTCTATCTTCCTTCCGGAAGAGAAATGGATCTCATCCGGATTTTTCGGAGCACTGATCGCAGGTTTTGTAGCAGGATATCTGATGTTGCTGATTAAAAAACTGCTGGAGAAACTTCCAAAAGCACTGGAAGGGACCAAACCGGTTCTGTTATATCCATTCTTTGGAATTCTGGCAATGGGTGCAATCATGATCTTTCTCGTAAATCCGCCGGTTGGAGCATTTAACACATGGCTTTACAACGGACTGGCAGGAATGGGAGAATCCAGCAAAGTTCTTTTGGGAGCACTTCTCGGAGGAATGATGTCCATTGATTTCGGAGGGCCGTTTAACAAAGCAGCGTATGTATTTGGTACTGCGGCGATCGGAAGCGGACAGTTTGATATTATGGCAGCGGTTATGATCGGAGGAATGACTCCGCCAATCGGAATCGCACTTGCAACAACATTTTTCAAGAGCAGATTTACAAAGAGCGAACAGCAGACAAGTATTACAAACTACATCATGGGATTATCCTTTATTACAGAAGGTGCCATTCCATTTGCAGCATCCGATCCGCTTCGTATCATCCCACCTTGCGTAGTCGGTTCTGCTGTAGCAGGAGCATTATCTATGGCATTTGGATGCGGTTCCCGAGCACCTCACGGAGGAATTTTCGTAGTTGGTATTATGGAACATGCACCGATGTTTTTACTGGCACTTGTTATTGGCTCTATTATAACGATGGCAGGAATTGTACTGTTGAAGAAGCCATTGACAGATCAGACAAAATAAGTTAATTAATTGATATAGAAGTATTTTAGTTGTAAGTAACAAAAAATTATAATAAAGAGAAAAGGAGAACAAAAAAATGAAAGAATTTAAGTATGTAATCACAGATCCAGAAGGAATCCATGCAAGACCGGCAGGACTTTTAGTAAAGAAGGCAGCCTCCTATGCATCAACAATTATGATCGGCAAAGGTGAAAAGAGCGCAGACGCTAAGAGAATCTTTGGTGTTATGGGACTTGGAGTGAAAAACGGAGAAGAAATCTTCATGACAGCAGAAGGTGCTGACGAAGCAGAAGCAATCGAAGGAATGGAACAGTTTTTCAAAGAGAACCTGTAAGAAGAGGTAGAAGGCTATGATTACTTTATCAGGAAAAAGTGTATTTGGAGGAATTGCGATTGGAAAAATCGCATTTTACAAAAGAAATGAAATCCAGATCAAGCGGAGCCGTGTAGAAGATACCGAACAGGAAGTGAAGCGTTTTGAGGCTGCAAAAGAAAAAGCAGTCTCACAGCTTCAGGAATTACATGACAAGGCCCTGGATGACGTTGGCGAGACAAATGCCATGATTTTTGAAATTCACCAGATGATGCTGGAAGATCTAGACTATGTAGAGTCTATTGTAAATATTATTACTTCCCAGGAAGTGAATGCAGAATATGCAGTTGCGACAACAGCCGATAATTTTGCGGCAATGTTTGCGGCGATGGATGATGCATATATGCAGGGACGTGCAGCGGATGTAAAAGATGTATCCGAACGTCTGATCCAGGTTTTAAGTGACCAGAACAGTGCATCCATGGAAATGAATGAACCGGTGATCATTGCAGCAGATGATCTTGTCCCAAGCGAGACAGTACAGCTGGATAAAGAAAAAGTTCTTTCTTTTATTACAATGTACGGTTCTGCAAATTCACATACCGCGATTTTGGCAAGAACGATGAACATTCCGGCAGTGATTGGCATCGGAGAAGACCTGAAAAAGGAATATGACGGAAAAGAAGCAATCGTAGACGGAATGGAAGGTGTAATCTACATCGATCCGGATAAAGAGACATTTACGCGTATGCGCGAGAAACAAAAAGAAGATCAGGAGCAGAAAACACTGTTGGAGCAGCTTAAGGGTAAAGAAAATATTACGAAAAGCGGTCAGAAAGTAATGGTATATGCCAATATCGGAAATCTTTCAGATGTTGGTGCTGTTCTTAAAAACGATGCAGGCGGTATTGGGCTGTTCCGAAGTGAGTTCTTATATCTGGAAAGTGAAACTTTCCCGACTGAGGAAGAGCAGTTTAAGGTATACAAACAGGTTGCGGAAAATATGGCAGGAAAACGTGTCATTATCCGTACGCTTGATATAGGAGCCGACAAGCAGGTAGATTATTTCGGACTGGATAAAGAAGAAAATCCGGCACTTGGATATCGTGCGATTCGTATCTGCCTGACAAGACAGGAGATTTTTAAGACACAACTCCGTGCGCTGTATCGTGCATCGGCTTACGGTCAGATTGCAATCATGTTCCCAATGATCATATCTGTAGATGAAGTAAAGCAGATCAAAAAGATTATTGAGGAAGTAAAGCAGGAACTTAGGGAAGAAGGAATTGATTTCCGCGAGAATGTTGAACTTGGTGTTATGATCGAGACACCGGCAGCAGTCATGGTAAGTCGTGACCTTGCAAAAGAAGTGGATTTCTTTAGTGTCGGAACAAATGACCTGACACAGTATACATTGGCGATCGACCGTCAGAATCAGAAGCTGGAACCGTTTTATGATTCCCATCATCCGGCAGTATTATCTATGATCCGTATGGCAGCAGAAAATGCACATGCAGAAGGAAAATGGATTGGAATCTGCGGAGAACTCGGAGCAGACTTAAGTCTGACAGAGACATTCCTTGAGATGGGAATTGATGAATTATCCGTTGCACCGGGAATGATTCTCCCGCTCCGCAAACGAATAAGAGAAGCAGATTAGAAGCAAAATAAAAAAATATAAACCCCTCCTAAAAATAATATATAGCCATGAGCAAAACTCCACACATTCAGTATTTATGCGGGTTTGCGAGGCATGGC